>JAGBZZ010000029.1 GCA_017652965.1 Clostridia bacterium
AAATCACGGTCGCCGAGGGCGCTGTGATCCTTCGGGCTGCAATGGTCGGTAATGGCGAGGATATCGTACCCCCTCGCACGGTATCGCCGCACAAGCTCCTCGGGCGACAGCTTCCCGTCTGAGCGGGTGCTGTGACAGTGGAGATTTGACTTGTACTGCTTTTTTTCGGGCGATAACAGAAAAACCGACATCCCAATACTCCTTCTCTTTTCACGTGTTTTCTCAATTATATACCACCGCCCGCGCAATGTCAATTTTTTTGCCCGAAAAAACCGCATTTCTCTTGCAAAGCGCCAAGGATATGCTATAATGAAGAAAAAAGCCGAGGAGGATCCCCCTATGGCCATTCATACGATCGATACCGTCATCACAAGCTCGATGGAAAAGCTTTTCCCTGACAAGGCCCCCGCGGGTCTTGGCGAGCGCCGCCTCACCTGCCTCAAAAACGAGCCGCTTTCCTTTGCCGTGGCCTACCGCCTGAATTCCAACCAGGCCTTTGCCGTCGGCACGCATATCCGCATTGAAAGCGAGCTTCCGATCTCGCTGTATTCTGTCGGCTACGTGCCGGTCCTGCAGACGCGTGACGCCGCCCTTGACGATCACTTTGAGCCCGGGCTTTTCGGAGATCTCCTCCTACCGAAGAAGACCAACCCGAGGGTCGGCAGGATCAGCTACCCCTGGGAGGACATCTATCTTGAGGAGGACGACACCCGCCTTTTCGCCAGATCCGATTCCTGGCAGGCCGTCTATCTGACGGTCAACGAGGAGGAAAAGTGCCTGGCGGCAGGGGTCTACCCCGTGAAGCTTACCTTCTACACGATCAAGGACGATACCCCGCTTGGCACCTGCGAAACGGTAGTGGAGGTCGTGGGTGCACGCCTGCCGAAGCAAAAGCTGCTCTACACCAACTGGTTCCACTGTGACTGCCTGTGCGATGCCTACGGGGTCGCGCCGTTTTCCGAGCGGTTCTGGGAGATCTTTGCCACCTACGTGCGGGCGGCGGCCAAAAACGGGATGAACACCATCCTGACCCCCACCTTCACCCCGCCGCTTGACACCCCCGTCGGCAAGGAGCGCATGACCGTCCAGCTTGTCGGCGTTACCTGCCGCGAGGGGGTCTATTCCTTCGATTTTTCGCTTCTTGAAAAATTCATTGAGATCGCGACGGCGTGCGGCATCACCCACTTTGAGCATACCCATCTCTTTACCCAATGGGGCGCCCTGCACGCACCGAAGATCATGGCCACGGTGGACGGAAAATACCGCCGCCTTTTCGGCTGGGAGACTGTCGCGGCGGGCAAGAAGTACATCGGCTTCCTCCGTGCTTACCTTACCGCCCTGATCGCGTTTCTCCGTGAGCGCGGGCTTGACCGCAATTTCATCTACCACATCTCGGACGAGCCCTCGCCCGCGCACCACGCGGCCTATCTGCGTGCCAAGGCCGGCATTGCCGACCTGCTCGAGGGCTACACCGTTTGCGATGCCCTCTCGCATTACGAGTTCTACGAGGACGGCACCGTCACGACCCCCATCGTGGTGACCTACTGCGTCAAGGACTTTATCGGCAGGGTCAAAAACCTTTGGGTCTATTACACGGGCGGAAGCGCCAAGGGCGGCATGCCGAACCGCAAGCTGAACACCACGGGTGAGCGTAACCGTATGCTTGGGGTGCAGATGTATATGTGCGATGCCAAGGGCTTCCTCCATTGGGGCTATAACTACTGGTACGGGCCGCTGTCGCAGGGCTTTATCGACCCCCGCATCGACACCGGCTACTTCTCGGGCGGTAGCCCGGGCTCTGCCTTCCTTGTCTATCCCGCCACAAACGGCGCCTGCATCGAATCGATCCGCCAGAAGGTCTTCTATGAAGCGGTGAACGATATGCGTGCCCTCCAAGCCCTCGAAAAGAGGATCGGCAAGCGCGCCACCCGCGCCTTTGTCGAGGGCTTCTTCGGTGAGGTCTCGTTTGAGACCCACCTCGGCACGGCCGACCGCCTCCTTGCCTTCCGCGAAGCACTTGCCGAGAAGTTAAAGGCGCTTTCGGAAGGTAAGTAACAGGAAAAAGAAAAAGGATACTGTGTGCAAAGCATAGTATCCTTTTTTACTTGCGGTCATGCCCCCAGAAGATTGATGAACAGCAGTGCCACGAAGGAGAGGGCGACCCCCACGATGCAACGGGCGTTGATCTTCTCTCCGAAGAGGAAGGCCGCCATCAGAAGCGAAAGGGTGACGGCGCACCCCTGGCTGAGGGGGTACAGCATCACGGCATCCAGGTGCTGTGCCGCCGCCGTTTTAAAATAGGAATAGGCGAAAAGGCAGACCGCCATCACCACCACGTAACCGAAGATCGGGCGCAGGGTGACAAGCGGCGGGCGCGGCGTATGCCCACGGCGAAGGTCAAGCCGACGGAAGATAAAGTACGAGGCCAGCAGAACGGCCGCCGCAAACAGGTAGGTATAGAAGTTAAAGGCCGCAATGCTGCCACCCGGGTAGGTCTTGACGTACAGCTTTTGCGAAAAGTCGGCAAGACCGTTGGAAAGCCCGCAAAGCAGAAGGAGGCAGAAGGCCTTGAGGGTCATTTTGCCCTTGATGCCAACGTTGTAGGTGCACATGAGATACACGGCCACAAGAAGGATGGCCATCCCGATGACCTGGAAAAGGTTGATCACCTCTCCGAAAAGCAGGGCGCAAAGGAGGATCGGCACCGCGACCCCAAGGAGAAGAAAGACCTCCACCATCATGTACGCCCCACTTCTCACCGAGAGCAGCCAGCTGACCACAAAGGCGGCCGAGGCCACCCCCGAAAGCGCCGCAATGGCAAGAAGGGTCCCGTCTGCGCGGAGGGCCGAAAGCTCACCCCCCGCCAGCATGAGGAAAAATCCGATGAGGATGCAAAGGCACATCCGCAAAAGATTCATGATCATAGAGTCGGAATCCAGCGTGATGGCAAAGCTGGTCTTTTTCCCGCAAAAGCCCTTGGTCAGCCCTGCGGCCAGCGCAAGCCCCAAAAAGAGATATCCCATATCACCGGTGCCTCCTCTCAGAAGCTGACGGTATACAGGTTGCCGCAGGCATCGCTGTAATAGCACGTGCCGCGATAGAAGTCGATCATCTCGGGCTCCTCCCATATATCAAGCGCGGGGAGGCTATAATAGGTCTCGCACCCTGCCGAGGGGTCGATCACGCGGATCGCCGGGGGGTTCGGCTCACTGCGCGAAAAGCCCTCGGTGGAGTAGATATATCCCCCGTGTGCGATCGCCCCCTGAATAAAGCGATAATAGGGCATATCAAACATCCCAAGGATCGCCTCGGGCGTAAGGGTCACCCCGCGGACACCAAATGCGGGAAGCATCTCGCCGTCATGCACCGAGGGCATCGCAAAGGAAAAATACCTTGTCCCGCGCAATTCATCCCGCATGACGAAGGCATAGAGCGTGCCCGACTCCTTATCAAGGACAAAGTTGCCGTAGGGGCGCACGCCGTGCGCCTTTTCGCTTGCGCGCCACAGGGTGGCATCCTCACAAAAGCCAACGCGGATCAGCTGAACGAGGGTGGCCGAGAAGCTATCCTCTGTCCGCCGGATGCGATAGGCACACAGTGTCCCCGGCATCGGATCGGGCGCCGACGCGAGATTGTTGTAAACGTTACTATACAAAATTGGGAATTCATCCTCGGGGCTGTAGCGCTCCTCTCCAAAAAAGACGGCGTTGGAGTGGGGGATCAGCCTGTCGGCAGACCCCAGCGTGAAGACGGCCACGGCCTTGCTTCTCCCCTCCGGCGAAAGCGCAGAAAGGTCATAGACCCTCACACCGCCCGTATGGTCAAGGCGAAAAAGAAGCTCCCCGTATATGGCGCCGTCCTGGCCACCGCCGATCTTTCCGATTTGCGTGATCTTCATAAGAGATATCCCCTTTCGTTTCTTGCAAGGAAAGTATAGCACAAAGAAGGTGGATTGTCAACCGCCGCGCCCATCTTTTCCCGTGCCGCAAGAGCCTGTGTCACGGTTATTTTTTCGCCTTTTCCCGATAGCGGATAAGGCCGACAACGGTAGAGACGGTGCAGAAAAGGTCGTTGACAAAGGCCACGGGATAGCCCTTAAAGGTACTGTTCAGAAGCCAGAAAAGGCAAAAGAAGAAGGAAAAGATGCGCAGTGCTCTCTCGCTTTTGCGGCTATTGGCAATGACGGCAAGCACCCCGGCAAGAAGCGGGAAAATATCGCTCCATCCCGAGAAGCTGAGAAGCGAGAAGGCCGAAAGAAGGAGGATAAAGAGGGCAATGCACCATGGGCTTTTGGCAAACCGCCACCTCTTTTGCCCCGCAAAGATGCCAAGCATCAGGGCGGTCAGCGCACAGGCAACCGCACTGGCAAGATCCCCCTGCAGGAGAAAATAGACCACCCACGCGCTTTGGCCGAGCAGCGTGCAAAGGATGATAGCCACACGGAAGGAAAGCTGATAGGCGGCCGTGGAAAGCACCATGGCCACTACCCCGACGCCATAGACGAGAATATAATACCAAATTCCAAGGGCAGCCGAAAGCCCCTCTACCGAGTATGCCCACATAGCCTTACAGGGTATAGAGGCCGCGCTCCAGGGCGCCGATCACGGCGGCCAGGGCATGCTCCTCATTGCTGACGGTCACGCAGTCGGCGGCGGCCTTAGCCTCCGGGCAGGCGTTGGCAACCGCAACCCCAAGGGCGGCCGCCCGCAGCATCGAAACGTCGTTGCTGAAATCCCCGATCGCCACGGTTTTGGCGATATCGCAAGAAAGGCACTCGGCAATGCGGACAAGCGCCGTCCCCTTGCCGACCCCCGCCGGCAGGATCTCATAGAGGGTTTCCTCCGATCGGATAAAGGAAAATCCGGCCGCCATCGGGTGTGCATCCAGAAAGGCGGCCACCGCAAGGAGGGTCTCCTCGTCCTCGTGGCCAAAGATGATCTTGGCGATCGGCTCGTTTATCTCGTCATAGCGGCAGGTGAGGTTTGGGAGCCCCGTCCGCTGTCTGAAGATCTCCATGGTATCGTTTTCTTTACAAAAATACACATTCCGGAAGGTGTTCACCTGCACGCCGACGTCGGGAAAGCGTTCCTCCACCGCGCGAACAAGCGTAATGGCCTCAAAGGATAGCTCGCTGATCGCAAGATAAGCACCCTTGGTAAAATCATAGACCCCTGCCCCGTTGATGCAACCGATGGGGGCGTTCGGCCTTACCCGCTCGTACATATCCGACACGAAATAAGGCATCCGCCCGGTCACAAAGGTGAAAAGCCCGCCCTCACGCTTAAAATGCTCGATCGCCGCGATGTTCTCGGCCGAGATGCTTTTATCGTTGCGAAGAAGCGTCCCGTCAAGATCGGTGCAGATCAAAATACCGTCAAAAATTCCCATGGCACTCTCTTTCTATCTCAAAAGCCAAAGCGGAAGCGCCCCTTCCCCTCTCGGCAGTCTTAAAATTTCCTCTATTATAGCACAAGGCACCAAAAGGGTCAAGTATAACCGAAAAAAGAGGAACTATGCTAAGTCATAATTCCTCTTTTCCTTTTCGTTTATGCCGCGCGCCAGCAAATGCCGTGGCGTGCCGCGTGCCAACGGTACGCGCCGGGGCGAGCAGCTTTAGAGCAGAATTTTTCGTTCTTCGTTCGAAGGCGTACAAAGGTACGTCGAAGAACGAAAACGGAAAAAGAAAAGGAAATAAAATAAATTGGCAGAAAAGCCGTAGGCTTTTCATCCCTAAAAACGAATCAAATTACGAAGATGCAAAAAAGGGATTCTATGCCTGAACATAAAATCCCTTTTCCTTTTCGTTTATGCCTAAAGATGCCGCCCCTCACTTGAGGAAGATCTCTACTACAGGTATCTCATCCGCCGGAGGAGGCATCGGCAGCGTGATCGTCACCGCACCCTCCACCGTTTTGGCGGTAAACATACCCGACTGGCTGTAATTCTTGCGGAAGGCAAGCTCACTGCCGTCATGCATGATCTGCGCGTACTCGATCCGATCGGCAAGGTTCTCAAGCACCAGGAAGGAGGTCAGCGGGTAGGACAGAAGATGCACGTAGAGGCGCTTGCCGTCGTCGCTTTCGGTCAGAAGGCAGCCCTCGGGTGCCTTAAAGCATTCCTCTGCCTGGGTACAGCCGTAGATCGCGCGGCCATGGAAGCGCATCCACTTGCCGATGGCCTCCAGCCGCTCGGTGGCGCGCTCATCAAAGATGCCGCGTGCCGTCGGGCCAACGTTCATCAGAAGGTTACCGCCGAAGGATACCGTGCGGATCAGCGCCTCGATGATCATGCGCGAGGTCTTCCAGGTATGCTGATCGCGGTTGTAGCCCCAAGAGCCCGAGAAGGTGTGGCAGACCTCCCACACGGCACGCTCGCCCGTTTCGGGGTCGCGCACCCAGCGGGACTGCGAGGACTGCTCGGGCGTGCGGATGTCACCGAGACTGCGGGTGGCCGACAGACGGTTGTTGATCAGGATGCCCGGCTGGAGCGAGCGGATCATCTTCAGAAGATTTTCGCTGTCCCAGTCGGCCTCGTCCTTACCGATCTTCAAGGGGTCGGGATCGTCGGGCTTGCCGTCCCTGACCCAGGAGAAGTCAAACCACATCACGTCGATCTTGCCGTAATTGGTCAAAAGCTCGCGGATCTGGTTGAACATGTACTCCCGATAGACCTCCATAGAGCGCGTCTTGTTCTGCTCGATGGCGTCGGCATCCTGGTAGTGGGGATGCTTGAAGTCGATCGGGTAGGCCGGATGGTTCCAGTCAAGAAGCGAATAGTAAAGCCCGACCTTCAGCCCCTCCTCGCGAAGGGCATCCACGTATTCGCGGATCAGGTCGCGCCCAAAGGCGGTGTTGGTGATCTTGAAATCGGTGTACTGACTGTCAAAGAGGCAGAAGCCCTCGTGATGCTTGGCCGTCAGCACCACGTACTTCATCCCCGCGGCCTTGGCGGTACGCGCCCACTCGCGTGCATCGAACAGATCGGGATTGAAGTTTTTGAAATACAGCATGTACTTCTCGTCGGGGATAAACTCGTTGCGGCGGATCCATTCGGCAACCGTGCCGCCGCGCGCGGGCATTGCATAAAGCCCGAAATGAATAAACATCCCAAAGCGGTCGTGTGTGAACCACGCCGAATCGCCAATCGTTTTTTTGACCTCGTGAAGTGCCATAAAAGCGTTCCTTTCTCTTAGAAAAGCATTAGGTTCTTGTGGATATTATAGCAGAAATTTCCGCGCGGCGCAATATCTCCTCCCCGTCAAAACTTATCATTTCTGCGACTTTTTCGCGCCCTGTCGCCTTACAGCGCCGCAATAAAGGCCGCAAGCCGATCACAAAGCAGGGCGTGCCCCGCATCGTTGAAATGCAGGCCGTCTGCCGTATAGGTGCGAAGATCCTCGGGGTCGTGCGGGTCAATGCCGATGCCCTCGTAAAGGTCAAGCACCGGGACCCCCAAAAGCTCGCCCGTTTTTATCACCGCGTCCACGTAGGCGCGCAGGGGCTTGCCCGTCCCGCGCTTGTAAGGATGGGGCGAGGGGGCAAGGTCATCCGCCGAGGCGCTATAGCATCTGGCGGGGGTCATAAAGATCACCGGCCTTTGGCCGTAGGTCTCCTTCAGATAGCGCATCAGAAAATACACACCGCCGCAGAAGGTGGCAGGCGTGGTGTCCCCTATCTCTCCAAAGGGGGCATCCCCGTGAATATAATCGTTGACACCGCCGTATACGATCACCATGTCGGCCGTCGTATCCATGTCATAGGCGCGGCCGCAAAAGCAAAGATCGTAGCGCGGCTTTTCGCTGGCGTGCACCTGGTGGGCAAGGCGGGTGCCGCTGATGCCGTAATTGTTGACGCCGGCAAGGCCGCACGCCGCGGCCAGGCGGTTGTCGTATCGGTTGCTTGCGCGGTCACGCACACCAACCCCCTCGGTGATGCTATCCCCCAAAAAGTTTACCCGAAATCCACGAATGTCCATCCCATGTCTCCTGTTTTCACTGTAAATTTGTTACGCTCAGCCCTCGGTCACGGTCAGATTTTTGATGACCAGGCCCTCGGTCTTTTCTATCTGGATCTTCTGCCGGAAGCGGTCGCCGCGTGCAAGACAGGAAACGTCCTCCAGCCAAAGATTGCGGATATAGCGCCCGTCAAAGCCCGCTATCTGAAGGCAGGGCGCGTTTTCCACGTACCCCTCCTTATCCCAGCTTGCCACCTTGCCCGAGCTTTCCACCCCAAGGAGGCGGATATCCGAGATATCGGTCAGCTCCTGCCCCTCGGCACCCTCGCCGTCATCGTTACAGCCGTAGAGCGTGTAGATCAGGATCTGCGCGAATTTCGAGTCCCTGACCTTGACGCTACGCACGTAGCCGCCGCGCTTTTTGGTGGTCTTGATGCGGAAGCCCCGTCGCGAAAGCGGATGCTGCATGTCGCAGTCCCAGATCGCCACGTCCTCGACCCCGCCCGAAAGCTCACTTCCGATGGCGATGCCGTCCTTGCCGTGGCAATCAAAGATGCGGATGCCGCGGGTCGGCCTTGCGATGCGGTTGCCCTCGGGATTCTTCCCGGATTTGATGGCAATGGCATCGTCGCCGGTGTGGAATTCCATATGAAAGACCGTGCAGTCCTCGCTGGAATCGGGATCCCAGCCGTCCCCGTTCGGGACACCGTCCGAAAGGATCCTGCCGTTGCAGGTCACGATGCCTCGGCTATAGACGAAATGCACGTTCCAGGCCGCGCCAAAACCAAGCGTCAGCCCCTCAACCGTCACCCCGTCCGCATTGCAGATCCCAAGAAGCCGCCCGCGCGCACGCGGCGCGGCCGCGGTGCATTCCTCCTCGGGCATGCCGCCTGCCAGAAGGCGGGCGCGCTCGGCCTCTGTCATGCTTTCGGAAAGCGCACGGCCGCCGCCAAGGATACTGCCGCCACCGCGCAAGACGATATTGCCGCAGGTGTAGCCGCCCCTGCTATCCATTTTTCCGATATTCAAAAGGGCGCGATAGCAGTCCATCTCCCAGCCCTCAAAGCGGCTTCTGATCTTCGGCAGGTAGGCGTCCGCATCGGCGGCGCCCTGCAGGGTCGCCCCCTCCTCCACGTAAAGCTCCATATCCGAGTGAAGGTCAAGCGCCCCCGTCAGATAGACACCGCGCGGCAGGTACACCGTCTCGCCTGCGCGGCAAGCGTCGATGGCCGCCTGCAGAGCACGGGTGTTCAGCGTTTTGCCGTCGCCAACGGCTAAATAGGGCGGCCGTGTCACATCGATCCGCCTCCGTGCGGCGGGAGTATGCAGGCAGGTATCCAGGATCCGCAGGACCTCGCCCGCAAGGGTGCGCTCAATGCGCACGGCGTAGTCACGCTCGGGCATAAGGCCGTATAGGGTCGCGTGGGTCTTTTCGGTCTTTGTGACGAGGGCGCCGTCAAGATACACCGCATATTCGGGTCTTTCGCGGCTCTCCCATTCCTTTTCCCAATAGAGGATGATGCTATCCTCAAAAACGATCGTTTTCATAAAAGCCTCCCGGGTCACGCCTTCAGCCTATTCGGCCGCAAAGAAGCACCATAGACGAGGCCGCAAGAGAAAGCGAAAGCTCGCATCTGCCCTCAGTGATCGGCACGCAAAGCGCCGTGGGGACAGGCTCGGCCGCCGCCATCAGGGCATCCATATCGGCCTCGGCAGGGGTGGCGGGGCAGCCCTGCCGCACCCACGCGGCATACGCGGTCGACTCCTTGTCGATCCTGTAGCAGGCAAAGCTCACAAGGCTCCCGTCAAGCCCATCGACCGTGACCGTGACCTCCTTGTCGCCCCCGTCATAGGGCGCCTGCTCGTCAAAATGATAGGCAAGCAGCTGCAGTGTCCCCTCGGCAGGGTCGGCCGTGGCCAAAAGGCCAAGCGGGCCGCCGTTGGGCGCCCCCTCGGCAGATAGGACGGTGCCGCCCGTACGCTCAAGTAGCTCCATGGCTGTCAGGATCGGCTTCGGAAGGTCGCCGGCCGTGGTCAGCGAGCGCTCACCGTTGAAGAGGAGGCCATTGTAGGCCTCAAACGAAAAGCCCCAGTACAGCATCACCTCGGGGCAGAAGCCGTACTTCTCACGCAGGGTGTACAGCGAGGCAACCAGCTTCATAAGGAAGAGGGCGGAAAACTCGGTATCCCGCAAAAGCGAGACCGCGGGGCAATCCTGCCTTGTCATTTCGTACATCGAGCAGATGCCCCACTCGTTAAGATGGAAGGGGAGCTTTCGCAGGCGCGGATAGCGCGTGATCGTCCGTTGCAGCCAAAGATGCTCCTGGATAAAGCGCTGGACGGTCGGCACGACCAGGGGATAATCCTGGATCCATGCGCTGGACATACCGTAAATGTGATAGGAGATAAAATCGATCGGCACGGTGCCCCTCTCGCCGCTTACCGTGTCGATGCCGTTAGCAACGTGCTCAAGAAAGCCCTTTAAGAAATGCTCACGGAAGCACCCGGGGCCGCCGACCCGCAGTCCCTCATCGACCGACTTTACGGTATGCGCGAAAAGGTCGTACATCCGATAGAAGGTCTCCACGTCCTCCTGCGGCCAGGCGTCCGGCTCGTTATACACCTCAAAATACCAGGTGCGGATCTCGTCAAGGCCGAAGGTCTCCTTCAGATTGACGGTAAACGCGTACATAAGATCCCGCCATTTCCCCCAGTCGTTCGGCCCGCAGTTGGGGATCGGGTGTCCCTCGTCCAGTAGCCTTTGCTGGTGGTCAGAGAGCAGCTCATAGGGGATGTGGTCATACTCCACGATCGGCTTTATCCCCCGTTTTACGTACTCGGCAAAGGTGGCGTTGATCTTGGAAAAATCATAGCGCGGATCGCCGTTTTCGTCCTCACTGTACACGTCCCCGCCGACAGGGATCGAGCGGAGGGTGTAGGACGAGAGGGTATAGTGATTGCGGACGTAGCGAAGCGTGCCGCGTGCGGCGGCCCTGTCAAGAAGCGCCTGCCCACTCTTCTCCCCCGTGAGGAAAAAGAGATGGTCAAGCCCTGCGGCACGCCAGAATTTCGTGTTTTCTCCCGCCGCCTTGCCGTAATGAACCGTGTAATTCATAGCCGCTCTCCTTTAGTTTTCGTTATCCGTCATACCGTCCCCTGCCGCCTCGTCCAGGATGCGGCAAAGACCGACGTAGGGCAAAACACCCGAGGTGCCGTAGTGTAGACCGCTGACGCGCTCTGTCCTCTCGTCGATCCATTCAAAGGGGGCGCCGGCGGCCGCATGGCGCGCGGTGTGCGCAAGGAAATCCTCAAGGATCTCTGTGCCGTAGCCCCCCTTGTAAAGGGCATAGGCATACCACCCCGTGGCGGTGGCCCAGTACGCCCCGTTCTGATAGGTGCCGGGGGGTGTACGGCTTGCCTCCCACACGGTGGGGGGCTCTTTCGGGCAAAGCGGGATATGGCGGACGTAGCCGTCCTTCACGGCCGTCCCCTTGCGGTAGCCGTCGGCCAGGGCCTGCATGGTAAGCGCCCCGACAGGGAGACCGCAAAAGACGGCGTACGCCGTCCCCCATACGTCGGGCTGACGGCCAATGCCGGTGGCCGACAAAAGCCAGCCGCTTTCGGCATCGTAAAAGGTTGGCAGGATGGCCTCCTTTATCTTCTCCGCCTCGTGGCGGCAGGCCTCGCCCTCGGCCCCCATGCCGACTGCCGCCAGCATCCCGCCAAGTGCCACCCCCGCACGGTAGCGAAAGAGCGAGGAGGTCAGAAGCTTGCCGCTTTTTTTGACGGTATCCACAAAGCCCCAATCTACGGTGTAGCGTTCCTCCTCGCTGACGCAAAGGCCGCTTGCGGGATCGATCCCGTAGCCAAAGAAGGCGCGAAGAAGGCGCGTGGCCAGCGGCATCCCCGCATACTCGGCCGTCAGGGGGGCGGTGTCCCCTGTCCCTTTCACGTACTGTGCCACCATCAGGATAAACCAGAAGTTATCGCAAAAGGGGGGATAAAAGCCGTAGTCCCCCTTCCCCTGATCCTCCCCCGACGAGTAGGTACCCGGGAAAAAAACGGGGTGGGCATCGTAATTGATATGGTCGGCCACGGCGTAGGGCGGCACGGTCAGGCCGTTTGCCAGATGGCGGGTCCCTTCCCCGTTTTGCCCGTGGCAGGCAATGATGCCGATATAGCGCAAAAGCGCATCGTCCGACAGCAGGCCGCTTTCGGCCATCATGGCGGCATCCCGCACCCAGAAGCTGAGATATTTCTCATCCCCCGACGGCAAAAGGACATCCGCCGTCTCCTCGCGGCCGAAATAGGAGACGCGCTTTTGAAAGGTGCAAGCGCGGATCGTATCGGTGGCCAGCGCCAAAAGGGCGGCTTGACAGGATCTTTTCATGATAGGCTCTCCTTTAAAGGTCGTCTCCCTTTTTGTGAAAGTGCAAATACGGGGCATAGGGCTGGACGCCGCAAAGCTCGCCCTCCCCTGCCAGGATATCGAGTGCCGCCAGGATGCACGCCTCGCTTCCCCAGCCGAGGATCACACGCGGGACGTACGGGGCATCGGTGGCGACGAAGGGATTGCCGAAGTGCAGATGCGCCGCGATGCGGTCGGCAGATTGCAAGGCATCCATAAGATCCACCGTGCGGCTTGTCAGCGCCTCACGCCCGACAAAGCATTCGGTCTTGCAGAAGGTGATATACACGATATCGTCATACTCTCCCTGCTTTTGGAAAAGTGCCAGATTTTGCTGTGGGTTCGGGTAATTCGGATGCAAAATGACCTCCGAGGCGGGGAAAAGCGCACGGATCCTCTTTTCGATCACCTCCGGCCGATACCACACCCCGGCAAAGACGTCAAACTCCTGCTCTCCGCCCTTTACGCAGTCCACCATCACCACAAAAAGGTGGCGCCCATCCCTCGGGATCGCGGGGGTGTACCCCTCGGCGATCACCCCGGAGACAGACTCCCGCCCCAAGCGGCGGATGCAGTCCACGTCCTCCTCACGGATGCTTGCCGCACGCGGCAGGGCGGCGGCGCGGTGCTGGGCAAAAAGGACGTGCCGGACGGCATCCTCTAACCGCTCGGGCTTGATCATGCCGTCACGGTAGCCCTCCAAAAGAGCGGCGTAGGCCCTTTTGCAGGGGATCCCCCAGGAAAGCGGAAGGTCGCATCCCGCCTCCACCGCCATCGGGGTCGGGCGGTCATTGCCGTATTTCAGGACGATGCCCATCATAATGAGCGCATCGGTAATGTAAAAGCCGCGGAAGCCGCAATCCCGCAAAATGTCCAGAACCGGGCGGGAAAGGCTGGCGGGGCGGTCGGGGTCGATATTCACAAGGCGGCTGTGCCCCACCATCACCCCGTCGATAAGATCCTCGGCGATCAGGGCGCGGTAGGGATACAGGGCATCCTCCAGAAGCTCCTCTCTCGTGTCGGTCGAAAATCCCTCCCGCATGTGAGAATCAAAGGGCTTGCCCTTTTGGGGAGAGGGATAGTGCTTGGCAACCGAAAGCGTGCCGCCCTCGTGCATGCCACGGCAGATCTCGGCCGCAAGGGCGGCCACCGTGTCTCTATCCGGGCTTAAGCTGCGCGTGGTATTGCCGCAGGGCTTGTTGCACGTGCTGCGATCCAGCACCGGACTGCAGATGACGTTATAGCCAAGCGCCGCATACAGGGTGGCCGTCAACCGCCCAAAGGCGCGGGCGTAGCGGCGGCTTTTTTGCACCGAGGAAAGCGAAATGGTAGACGGGATCTCATAGCCGGGATAGCCGCACTCGGCATCGCACATGATAAGGATCGGATAGTCGGCCGTCTCGCGGATCCTTGCTAAGATCCTATCCCTGTCCTTATGGTGAGTCGGCACCCACACCGCCCCCAGCCTATGCTCACGGATCATGGTGAGGGCATCCTCAAGATCCGCCTCTCCGTGAGCGAGATTGGCGCAAAGCAAAAGCCCCAGCTTCTGCTCAGCCGTCAGGCTCTCGGGTACAAGCTCTCGGACTTCCTTCATAAAAATCGTCTCCTTCCCATCGCACAGGGCGATAGAGGTGCGGGCCCCTGCCATCGGCGCCCCCACCTCTCCTCTGATACCCCCAGTATAGCACAAGCGCCCGGAAATTACAAGGGCGCTTGCACTTTTGTTTTATGCGGCGCGTGCGGCACGTATTGACTTTCCCGCCCGTTTGGTATATAATATTCCCGTCATCGGTCGCCCGAATGGTTTTGGCGGCGGCCATCGAAATTTCCGATCACGGAGGCGCGCATGGAACTGCGTAATCTCATCACCTTTATCCACGTGGCAGAGCTTGGCAGCTTTACAAAAGCGGCCGAAACGCTTGGCTACTCCCAGTCCACCATCTCCTTTCAGATCAAGCAGCTGGAGGAGGAGCTGGGGTGTCTGCTTTTTGAGCGGATCAATCACACCATCACCCTGACAGAGCGGGGGCACGAGCTGGTGTCGTACGCCCACAGGATCCGCACACTGACCGAGGATTTTAGGGAAAGCCTGACCAAGGAGGAGGACTGCCGCGGCCATATCCACATCGTGACCCCCGACTCGGTCTGTGAGGAGATGATCTCTGCACATTACGTGGATTTCCACAACCGCTATCCCGCCATCTCCCTGAAGATCACCAATGCCGACACCTCGGTGATGTTTGATATGCTGGATCACAACGAGGCAGACGCCGTCATTACCTTGGACAGCCACTCCTACCGCCGCGATTACGTCATCGCCAAGGAGGAGCCGCTTTCCATGCATTTTGTAACAAGCACCGCCTCCAAATTTGCGGGCAAGCGCGGCCTTACCATGCAGGATATCGCGGGCGAGCCCTTTATCCTGACCGAATACGGCCAGGGCTACCGCCGCGTGCTGGATAAGGAGCTGGCCAAGAAATCCTTAGATATCACCCCCGTCCTGGAGATCGGGCGGACAGACATCATCACCCATCTTCTGGCCAAGGGCACCATGATCTCGTGTCTGCCGGATTTCGTGACCCGTGAGGAGATCACTGCGGGAAGGCTTTGCTACCTCGACGTGGTGGATATGAATATGGATATCTGGAAGCAGCTGATCTATCACAAAAACAAGTGGATCTCCCAAAGCCTGCGGATCTTTTTGGAATACGTGAAGAAGGTGGAATTCTCGCAATAAAAGGCAATATAAAAAAGGGATGCGCACAAAGCGTATCCCCTTTTGCTTTTTATCATTCTTTATGTCTCGGGAAAGCACCGTACAGATGCACAATGTCAATATCCTCGGGCATATCCAGCCCGTGCGAGCCGCACCCGCCGTCGATATCGTGGCAGCCGTGATCCATGGCAAAGCCAAGAAGGGTGTTGTGATGCCCCCAGTGCGTGCGGATAAGATCGGCAAGAACACCAAAGGCGTGGTCATTGACCCGCAGCTCGGAAAGGGCGGCGCATACCGTATCCAGTGACTCGGCGGGATATTCCTTTTTCGTATCCATTTTGTACTTCTCCTCGGCTTCTCGGGGCTTGCCCTTCTTTTTCCCCATTTTATCACAAAAATACAGCCGTGTCAATTGCCCCTGCCGAAAGAGGAAAAGCATCTTGACGGGGCGGGCATTTTTATGTATACTTGTCCTATACGGTAAAAAAGGAGGAGTCCTCTCATGGATAGCTACGTCAGTTACGAGGCCTTTGGTGCTGTCGGTGACGGTAAGACCGATGACATCGCCGCGATCGCCGCGGCGCACGCCTATGCCAACCGCCACGGCCTGCCGGTAAGAACCAGGCCGGATGCCGTCTACTATATCGGCGGGCGGGCGATGCCCGTGTGCATCCGCACCCCCACAAGCTTTACGACCTCGCGCTTTCTGATCGATGACCGCGCGCCGGAGGATCCGAGCCTGCCGATCTTTGAGGTCTGCCCTACCGAGGATAAGGTAGAGGCACTTGCGCTCCCACCGCTTCACAGTGGGCAGGAGAGCATTGACCTTGCGGCCCTTGGCATCACCCTTTCCGCCGATATGTACGTCACCGTCACAAGCGACGAGCGGCGCCAGTATATCCGATACGGGCTGAATGCCGATGCGGGCGCCCCCCAGACCGACAGCTTTGTGTTGACAAAGGA
>JAGBZZ010000280.1 GCA_017652965.1 Clostridia bacterium
AATGTATACAGAAAAATATTTTCAATGAGGTATTGACATATGGCGAAAAAGGGTAGTGAGCGCAAGCCCAAGACCAATAGCAAGCTTCGCGTTGCCGTGATCGGTTGCGGCGAAACGGCAGAAAGGCATATTACGGCACTCTCGGCCGTCCCGCAGGCAGAGCTGGTCGCTTGCTGTGATACCGATGAACGCAAGGTGGAGGATCTTCGCAAGCGCTTTGGCTTCAAGCATGGCTACACCGATTATATGAAGATGCTGCGTCCTCGCAGATCCCGCCATAT
This sequence comes from Clostridia bacterium, assembly GCA_017652965.1. The sequence continues at coordinate 282 of JAGBZZ010000280.1, forward strand.
CGATGTGATCCATGTGTGCCTGCCCTCGGTTGTCCGTGCGGGCATCGCGGGCTACGGTGTGCTTACGCGCTGCCATGTGCTTGTCGAGCCGCCGATGGCCTATGATTTCTTCACGGCCGCGGATATGGTGAGCAATATCGGCTACACCGGCAAAAGATGCTCGGTCCTGTTCCCGGAGCGCTCGAATGCAACGACCCGTTATGTGCGGGATCTGCTTGCCTCGGGGCGCCTTGGCAAGATCGTTTCCGCGCGTTCCCTGATCTGTGCCCCCACCCCCGTCAAGGAGGAGGAGCTTAATGATTGCATCTATGCCAAGATCGCGGTCGGTCACCTGATCTTCAACGTGGCCTCTCACGCCATCGATCTTGTGAATTCCTTTGTGGGCGTGCCCTATGTACAGGCCTCCTGCTCGCTGGCCAATCGCGGTCATATCGGGTATGCCGCGGCCGACACCGCCGAGGGTACCGTCACCTATAAGAACGGTGTGAAGCACAGCTTCTACTGTACCAGCAATTACGATACGGCCGAAAGCACGCAGATCTCTCTGATGTGCGAGAACGGCGAGATCGTTTTCAATGCGACCGATGTTGATGTCCGCTTCCGCGACGGCAGTAAGGACGGGATGCATGATGATAATCCCACGGGCTATCTCGAGGAGGTCGGTGCCTTCTACCGCTCCTGCCTTGAGGGCGGCGATCCGATGGCCGATGCCAAGAAGGAGCTGGCACTTTACGAGATCCTGCAGGTGCTCTACAAGAGCGCTCTGCGCCAGGGTGTTTTCTTCGAGAAGAAGCTTGAGGAAAGCGAAAAGCCCGATCTCTTCGCGCCCCAGTCCACGCAGAAGAGATCACCGCTGTTCTGGTATTGAATATTCTTGAAAGCACGGTCGGCTCACAGCCGACCTCTGCTTTCCTAAGGGAAGGAGAATGACATGAGGGAAAGACTTGTCAAGCTTATGCGGGGAAGGATCGGTGCGATCCGCACGTTTCGCCTGCGGCAGTATGTTCCGCGTGTCCTCCTTTCCTTTTTTGCATCTCTTTCGTATTTCGCACTCAACAATCCCAATCTCTTTACAAGCAAGGCCTTTTACAGTGACCGACAGCTTGTCGGGGTGATCCTTCTTGCCACCTGCCTGTTCCTGCTCTCGCTCCTTTTGCCGAGTGACCGTGTCGCCTCGCTCGGGGCGGTGTGCGCCGCGACCTTTTATTTCTTTATCAGTGCTATTACCGTAAACGATTACGGTCTTGCGCTTTGTGCTTCGCTTTTCGTGTGCGCCCTTGCGATCTATACCGATCTGCGCCCGCGCGCTCGGGATATCGGCGGCCGCAGTCTTTACATCGGGGTTTCGATCCTTGCCTGTTGCTTTGTTTTGTTTGTCGGCGGGCTTTGCTGTCTTTATCATCAAAGCTATTATACCCAGACCTACGATTTCGGCATCTTTGCACAGATGTTCTATTACATGAAGGAAACTGGCGAGTGCCTTACCACCTGCGAGCGTGACGGTATGCTTTCACACTTTGCGGTGCATTTCTCTCCGATCTACTATCTTTTGCTCCCCTTCTATTGCCTGATCCCTGCGCCCGAAACGCTTCTTTTTTTGCAGGCGATCGTTGTGGCAAGCGGTGTTGTTCCC
>JAGBZZ010000281.1 GCA_017652965.1 Clostridia bacterium
GATCTCGCGGAGCAGAAATTGGTCGAGACTACGCGGATGGCGATGCACACGCCGAAGGCGTATATACAATACGTCGAGGTGTGGGCACGCCCCGACAACGAAGAAAGTAAAAGGCCGCCCGAGGGCGACCTTTTACTGTTGCGGAATTTATGCCCGCGAGAATCGCGAGGCAGAAATCGATGCGAGACTAGGCGCACCGGTGTAGGCGGACGAAGGCGTACTTGCGTACGTGGTGGTCGCCTACGAGGAGCAACGACGTATCGCGCGATTTATGCCCGCGAGATTAGCGGGTGCCGCTCAAATACGGATACCTATACAAAAGCCCTGCTTCTGTCCAGTCGATCGACTCGATGATGGCGTAGCCGTCCCTTGTGAGAACGTCGGCGAAGGCCTCGAGGGCGCCGGGGAGGAGGTCGTAGTTGTGCTGCTCGGCATCAAAGATGATCTCCTCGTAGTGGTACTCGAAGTAGTTGTTTTCGACGCTTGCGGTGGGGACATAGTTGGTAAAGCCCTCTGCGCTGTCCACCACGTTCAGCTTAGGATCCGAGATATCGGTGAACTTGCCACCGGCCGTGGTCGGCGTACCGCCGAGGATCACGTTATCCTCGATGACACACACGGCAGGCTGACGGCGGAAGCGCTCCATCGCGGCCAGCTCCTCATAGGTGAGGGTGATACTGCCGTCGTCGTTCCGCTCGGCAATGTGCGCCTCCTCTACGACCTTTTTACCGCTCGCATCCAGATAGGTGTACTGCGGGATCTCTACCACCGTGTCGGCGGCGAGGCCATCGTAGGTGAAGGTCTTGCCCGTCAGATACCACGGCACGTAGAAGTACTTCGGATGGTAGTCACAGTTCGGGTCGTCATAGGCGGCAAGAATGATCTGCGTGCCGTACATCATGTTCATAAAGGCGGGCGAGGTCTCCCTCCAGCCGGCCTCGTTGTAGGCGGTGTAGTGGTTGTATTCATCCCACTTCATGTCATACCACCAGTGGCCGGCCTCGCTTTGGGTCAGATAGCCGCTCTGCTGCTGGGTGCCGTCATAGGCCACGGGGTAATAGCGCCGCTCGGCGCCCGTGCCGGCATACTCCTCACCGAAGTAGTAATAGAAGAGGGCCGATTCGTTCAGCATATCGCCGGCGTTGGCGGGCAGGATGTTGTTCTCCTCATCCCCGTCCGGCGAGTTGGCGGCCGCCACCTGGTAGGGATTGCGCAGGATGAAGATGTTACCGACGCACACGTTACCCATACCGGTGGAGGAATACCAGCCAAGGTTACGGCTGGATTTCGACCCGATAAAGGAAACGATGTTGCCGTAGGTGTAGTGACCGCTGGAGGTACCGTCATTGTAGATGGCCTTGTGGGTCGCGTTGAACATGTGGACTACGTTGTAGCGGTAATGGTTGCCACGGTTCGACCAGCCCCAGGTGTAGATCATACCGCCGTCGGTAATGTCGGACGAGCCGCCCTCCAGGAGGTTGTACTCTACGATACACTCGGCCGTTACGTTACCGCTGATGATGGTGTTTTCCAGGTAGTTATGCGAGATCACGGTGCGGTAGCCGGCATAGGAGATACCGCCCTGCTGTGTCGGTAGCGGATCGTGGAAGGCACAGTTCTGGATCACCATGCCGGAGGGGGTCAGGGTCCGCGTCGACTCCGAGGCGGCTATGCTGATCAGCGCACTGTTGGCACGGGAGAAATCCGAATACAGGACGGCGGAATCGTAGCACTCACGGAAATAGATGGCGGAAGAGCGGGTGTTGCGGCATTCCACGTTCTGTACCACGACGTTTTCGCAGTAGCTGAACTCAAAGCCGATGCCGTTGGCACCGTCCACGTTGATGCCGTCAATGACCAGATTGTTCACGTACTTGAAGCCCAAAAGGGTCACGGAGGTGCTGCCGGAGGTGGACATCGTGCTACCCTCCATCTCCTCGGTCGGGTAGACGTACAGGATGTCGGTGTCGCGGTCAAGGAACCACTCGCCGGGGGCATCCAGCGCCTCCACGGCGTTGAAGAGGATGTAGGTGTTGCGGCCGGCGGCCGAGTTGCCCGAGGCCATCGCGCCCGAGCTATTCGGCTGTACCGACTTCAGGGAATAGTAGCCGTCCCCCTTCGGATAGCCAAGGTAGGGGGTCTCGTCCGAGCCCGAGACCCAGGGCGTGCCGTCGGCATTGTGGGCCCAGCCCTGCCCCTCGGTCTCCAGGGCGATGTTATAGTAGCCGAACTCCCAGCCCGAATAGCAGGAGCCGTAGTACCAGATGTCAC
>JAGBZZ010000030.1 GCA_017652965.1 Clostridia bacterium
CGAGGAGGTCTATGCCCTGCTCGACTACCTCGGTGCCCCCGAGAACATTATCAGAAAGCCCCCGTCTGCCGGGCTCTTTGAGGGGCAGACCGATGAGGCTGATATGGGCGTCACCTACGCCGCCGTGGCCGATTACATCGAAGGACGCGAGGTCTCCGAGCATGACCGCGCCATCATCGAGCGCTATCACGCAAGGAGCGAGCATAAGCGCCGCCTGCCCAAAACCTTCCGCTAAGCACAACGCAAGCGCACAATAAAAAGGGACACCGAGGCTTTGCCTTCGGAATCCCTTTTTTATTATTCGGTCATCAGGGTGGCACCGAGGACGGCGGGGGTCAGGTCACGCGCACCGGCGCGGCGCAGGGTGCGGGCGGCAAACAGGATGGTGGCACCCGAAGTCGTCACATCATCCAAAAGGAGAATATGATAGCCCGAAAGCCCTTCCTCACCGATATAGGAATACGCATTTTTCATATTGGATATACGGGCATGGCGCGAGGTGCTTTTCTTTTGCTCCCTCCCATCCCGGCGGGCAAGAAGAGGGCGCCACTCTGCCCCAAGGCGCTCAGCGACGGCACGTGAGAGATGTGCCATATGATCCATGCCGTAACGGCGATAGGCTGCTTTACTGCGCGGTGCATAGGTAACAAGGAGCGGTCGGGTAACTGTAGAAAGCACAGGCAACAGTGCCGCGCACAGCTCGGATGCCAGAAAGGCCACCAAGGTGCGTGGGGCACGGTGCTTTAAGAGATAGATCATACAGTTCTGTACAGCGGTGGCATCCTTCGGATAATACTGAAACAGCTTGACAACCGTATCTATCTTGTTTTTCGTCAAAAACTCCCCGGCGCAGGTGCAGGTATGAAAGGCGTGCCCGCAATATGGGCATGCCCTTTCCTTTTCCATTTCATAGGTGGCACGGCAGGCGCTGCACAGCGCCTCGGCACCCACGGAAAGCCGTTCCCCGCATCCGGCGCACCGCGGGACAAACAAAAGATCCCTTAGCCCCGTTAAGAAATTTCCCATGCATCCCTCATAAGCACCCCGCCGAGGATCGGCGGGGCTTTTTTATGCTTTATAGCTGTCCTTCAGCCCTACGATACGGTTGAAGGTGTTCGGATACTTGGTATCCTTAACAAAATACCCCGTCCGTACAAACTGGAATTTATCCTCGGGTGCGGCATCGGCAAGGGCAGGCTCGGCCTTGCAGGCGACAAGCTTGGTGACCGAATCGGTGTTCAGATAGTCACCGTAGCCCTTCCCCTCCGGAATATCGGCAGTATTTTCGATGGTAAAGAGATGCTCATACAGCATGACCGTGATATCGGTCGCATGGGCGGCCGAAAGCCACTGGATGGTCCCCTTGATCTTGCGGCCGTCGGCAGGCATACCGTTACCGGTTTCCAGGTCGGCCGTACAGTGGATCTCGGTGACGTTCCCCTCGGCATCCTTCACGATCTCGTTGCAACGCACGATGTAAGCACCCATAAGTCTGACCTCACCATCCGGCTTCATACGGAAAAACTTCGGCGGCGGCACCTCGGCAAAGTCATCGGCGTCGATATACAGCTCACGGGTAAAGGGAATGGTGCGTGTGCCAAGTTCGGGATGCTGAGGATGATTCGGCAGCTCGAAATACTCGGTCTTATCGGCAGGATAGTTGTCGATCACCACGCGGACAGGGTGCAGGATCGCAATGCGGCGGTGCGCCTTCTCGTTCAGCTCCTCACGGATGCAGTGCTCAAGCAGCTCGTGATCCACCACACTGTACGCCTTAGCCACACCGGCACGCTCTACAAAATCGAAGATAGCGGCAGGGGTATATCCACGGCGGCGCAGACCGCAAAGGGTGGGCATACGGGGGTCATCCCAGCCGTCAACCAAGCCGGTTTCCACCAGCTGGCGCAGATAACGCTTACTCATTACCGTGTGGGTGACGTTCAAGCGGGCAAACTCATACTGATGCGGCTTCTTTTCAAAGCCGATGTTATCCACCACCCAGTCGTAAAGCGGGCGATGGTTTTCAAACTCGATCGAGCAAAGC
>JAGBZZ010000282.1 GCA_017652965.1 Clostridia bacterium
GATCACGTCGCCAACCACGAGATCCTCGGATTTCACCGTGATCTGCTTGCCGTCGCGCAGCACCTTGGTGGTGGCGGCGGTCATTTGCTTCAGGGCTTCAATGGCCGCTTCGGCCTTGGATTCCTGGATAACGCCCAGCGTCGCATTGATCAGGACGACAGCCAGGATAATGATCACGTCGGCAAACTCGCGATCCTCGGGCGGGCCGATCAGCGAGATCACAAGCGAGATGGTAGCGGCCACCAGGAGGATGATGATCATCGGGTCGGCCAGCTGCTGTAAAAAGCGCTTCCAGATCGGAATCTTTTTACCTTCGGCAAGCTTGTTCTTGCCATGCTCCGCCAGGCGCTTTTCGGCTTCCTCGGTAGAAAGGCCGTCAGCGGCGGTGGACGTGGCCGCCAGGGCTTCCTCTGCGGTCAACAGGTGAAAATCTTTGGTTTCTTTCACGGTTAGGGCTCCTTTTCTGAGTATTTTCGACAGATAATAAAAAATGACCTTTGGGCAAAACGGTTGCCGCAAAAGTCTCGCATCAAAGGCCGATGAGCGGGCATAAGCCGGGCTGACGTCCATCGGAAACGCAAAATGCGTCTGCTACTCCCTTTTACTAAGGGTAGTATACCATTATTTCACAGGAATGTCAACCGCTTTCGTGAAAAAAGCCGACTTGCACTTTTTTTGAAAAAATGCTATACTTTTGGTGACCGACCCCCCCTCTTTTGCGATATATGGGGTAAGACCCTATAAAGGAGGTGTCCCCCTTGGATGATGAAAAGATCATAGCACTTTACTGGCTGCGCGATGAATCCGCCATCGCGGAAACGCGCCAAAAGTACGGCGCCCTGTGCCGCTCGATCGCTTTGCGGATCCTCGGTGACAGAAGCGAGGCCGAGGAATGCGAGCAGGACGTGTACCTGGATGCATGGCAGGGCATGCCCCCGGCGCGCCCCGCCGTCCTTTCGGCCTATCTTAGCACCGTGACACGCCGCCGTGCCTTGGACAGGTGGCGGCACGGGCACGCCGAAAAGCGCGGCGGCGGTACCGTCACGGCCTCGCTTGACGAGCTTTCCGAGTGCCTCCCCGATGGAGAGGACGTAGCAAAGGCGGCAGAGGCCCTTGAGCTTGCGGAGCATCTTTCGGCCTTTTTGCGCTCCCTGCTGCCGCTTGAGGCTTCCGTCTTTTTGCGGCGCTACTGGTTCTTCGACTCGGTCGGGGAGATCTGCCGTCGGTACGGCCTTGGCAAAAGCCAAGTGAAGATGATGCTGCTGCGCACGCGGAAAAAGCTTTCTGCGTATCTTTTCGAAAGGGGGATCGAGGTATGAAAGAGAAGAAGGATAAAAGCAGGGAAGAAAAGCTGCTTTTGGCACTTGGTGAGGTGGATGCCGCCCTGGTGGCAAGGGCTATAGAGGAGCCGGAGAAAAAAAGTAGGGGTATCCTCACCTTTAAGGGGAGACTGCCGCGCTTTACGGCGGCCGTGGCGGCACTGCTGGTGGTGGCCATCGGCCTTGGCGTCTTTTTTGGCAACGGGCTCCTTGCACTCGGCACCCGCGCCATCGAAAGCCCCCTGTACCCCACTATGAGTAAAATGCCGAAAAACGAGCTGATACCCGGCTATGACAGCCGTCGGGATGCCTGGCGGGCAGACCGTATGCTCCGCCGTGAGTACTTCGGGGCGGGGGAGGGGCTTGCGCCCTTCTTTGCGGCCGCCACCTCGGCGATCCTTACGGGTGGGGAGGAAAATCGGGTCTATTCCCCGCTTAGCACGTATATGGCGCTTGCTATGCTGGCAGAGGTCACGGGGGGCGAGAGCCGTGCCGAGATCCTTACCCTTCTCGGGGCAGAGGATATCGAGTCTCTGCGCCTGCAGGCACGTGCCGTCTGGAATGCCAACTACTGCGACGACGGGATCGAGACCAGCATCCTCGCCTCCTCGATCTGGCTTTCCGACCGCCTCAGCTATAACCGTGCCACCCTTGTGACCCTGGCAGACACCTATTACGCCTCCTCCGTCTCGGGGCGGATGGGCTCGGCCTCCTACAACCGTGCCCTTCGCAGCTGGATCGACGGGCAAACGGGCGGGCTTTTGCGCGGACAGCTGGACAGCCTGGCTATGAATGAGCAAACCGCGATCGCCCTTGTCAATACCCTCTACTTCAAGGCGACCTGGGACGATAAGTTCTCGGACGGAAGCACGAGGACCGAGACCTTCCACGCGCCGACGGGCGACCTCCTCTGCAAATTCATGCACGAGAGAAGCGCAGGCATGTATTATTGGGGCGAAAGCTTCTCGGCCGTGCATAAATCGCTGGATGAAAGCGGGCAGATGTGGTTTATCCTGCCCGACGAGGGCGTCACGGTGAACGACCTGCTTTCTGACAGCGAGGCACTTTCCTTCCTCGCAGATCCGGCGGGGCATGAAAACCGTGCGGCGGTGATGATCAACCTTGCTCTCCCGAAATTTGACGTTTCCTCACAGCTGGATCTTACCGGCGGTCTTCGCACCCTCGGCATCACCTCCTGCCTTTCCCCGGATACTGCCGATTTCACCCCTCTCGGCGTTGCCGATTTCCCGGTCTATCTCGAAAGCGCCACCCAGGGCGCCCGCCTTACCGTGGATGAGGAGGGGGTCGAGGCCGCCGTGTACACCCTGATGCTTGGCGGAGGCTCGGCCGCCCCCCCGAGTGATGAGATCGACTTCGTCCTCGACCGCCCCTTTCTCTTCGTTTTGACAAGCCGTGACGGCCTCCCCCTCTTCATCGGGGTCGTCAATGAGCCGTAACCGCCTGCGCTTTGAAATGCAAAAGGGCACCTACGCGAGAATGCATAGGTGCCCTTTTTCTTTTCGGGATTACTGTTTCTTTCTTACCGCTTTTTCAAATGTATTACCTTTTCATAAAAATAAATTGTTTTTGCATTGCTATATCACACTTTTGCATCCCCTTAACACCATTTGCAGTAATTTTTCAACAAGAGTGTCAACCCCTTTTGTGAAAAAGGTGTCTTGCACTTTTTTGGAATTTTAGTAAAAATATTTACTTTTTCAACAAAAGGTGCTATAATGGGCTTGCGGCACAGTCGTATTCTGCTTTTGTGCCTTATTCATCAAAACGGGGAAGCGCGCGCGAGACATTGTGGGTATGCGTGCCCAAGAACATTTTGGAATATGGTGGAGGTAGAGATATGCTTCTCGGACTCATTAGTATTTGTGTCATTATAGCTATATTTTGGGTGTTGCTGGTCAACCTGGAAAGTATTATTAAAGTAGCCGCCATCCTATTCGTGATTGCTATCGTGGTAGCGGTTGCTGTGGCGTTGGCAGGTGCCTCAGTATAGTAATTCATCAATCATTAAAAGGAATTCGCGTAGTTCCTTAAACCAATCAAATTGCTAAAATGCCAAAAAGGGACTGTATGCAAATCCATACAATCCCTTTTGACCTGTCCTGCCACATAGTCGCTCATTGTCGCAATCATAGATTGCTTCGCGAGCTCCTTGTAGCGAGGACTTCGCTTCGAGAAAAAGCCACACCGTGGCTTTTTCTTCTTGCTCA
>JAGBZZ010000283.1 GCA_017652965.1 Clostridia bacterium
AACCTCAAAAAGCACCCCACGGGGTGCTTTTTTGCTTGCTCTTTCCGCGAGGAAGCTGCGGCTACCGTGTCATCTTGAGCGGAGCGTAGCGGAGTCGAAACCCGAGTGAAACGAGGGCAAACGCCGAAGGGGTCGGCGTTTGGATCTCGCAACGACCACCGCAAAAGCCCCTTGCAGAGAAGACGAAGATGCCGCGGGTATATGGGAAAAAGTCAGGTAACATGGATGATTTCTCTTTATTTCCTCTTTTGCGCTCTTAAATTTCTGTTTTGGCTTGACTTTTGGCGTGCGGTTGTGCTAAAGTGAGAAAAGAGATCCTTATTTCATTCTCAACGTAAGGAGAAATACTATGCAGATCCTGAAGAAAGAAGACCTGACCATCGAGCAAAAGCTTGGTATGACCATGTGTGCCACTCTGTCGCACGGAGAGGCCGATATTCAGTACGTTTTGGAAAAGATCCGCAACCATGCCTGCGGCGCGGTGTGGGTCAACCCCCGCCCGGGATGCGAGGAGACTATCGCGCGGGTGCGCGAGGCGGCCGATTATCCGATCGTGATCGTGTGTGACTCCGAAAGCGGGGCAGAGCCGAACACCATCCCCCAGCAGATCGCCATTACGGCGGCCGGTGCGCGTGACGAGGACGCCTACTCCTTCGGCTTTGCGACGGCGGCCGCCAGACACAAGCTGGGCTATAACATGATCTGCAATCCCGTGGTGGACATCTGCCACGGCAACACCCCCTGCGGGCACACCACAAGAACCTACGGCTCGGACATTGACACCGTCACGCGGCTGGCAAAGCAGGTTGCCCGCGGTATGCATGACGGCGGCGTGCTGGTGGCCGCCAAGCATTACCCCGGCGGTAGCGTCGGCCTGCCCTACGACACCCACATGCGTGAGGACGTTGCCCCCTTTACGGCCGAGGAAATGCGTGCCACCCATCTGCGCCCGTACATTGAGCTTCTGCACGAGGGGCTTCTTGACGGCGTGATGCCCGGCCATCGCCGCTTCCCGAATATCGACCCCGCCTATCCCGCCTGCCTTTCCGAAAAGGTGCTTGGCCTTCTTCGTGAGGAGGGCTTTGACGGCATCTATATCTCGGATGCCCTTTGTATGATGGGCGTTGTCCTGAAGTACGGCCCTGAGGATCCCGTGGGGATCGCCGTGGCGGCCGGCTGTGACCTCCCCCTGCCGTGGGAGGTGCCCTTTGACAAGGCCTATGAGGCGATGCTTTCCTGCTATCGCCGCGGCATCGTGACCGAGGCGCAGGTGGATGCCTGTCTTGACCGTATCCTGAAGGCGCAGGCCAAGATCGCCGCCCTGCCCGAGGCACCGGCCATCGACAAGATCCACAGTGACCGCCTGGCACGCATCCACACCGATTCTGTCACTGCGGTGCTGGAGGAGGGGGTGAGCCCCTCTATCTCGCGCGATGGCAAGCACTTCTTTATCATCGTGACCGACGGCTCGACGGTGCTTGCACCCGAGGACTATCTGCCCGGCCCGCGTGAGTGGATGCATCCGCCGGAAATCGCCGAAAAGATCCGTGAGCTGTTCCCGAATTCGGATGCGGTGGCCATCAACCAGTATCCGAGTGTGGCGCAGGTCATGGGTAACTTTACAAAGCAGGTGAAGTATGACGACGTGGTGTTCATCACCTACGGTGTCACCTCGGCCTACATCGGGCCCGAATGCCTGACCTCCCGCCTTGTGTCCTTTATGGACGCCCTGCAGACCACCGACCGTATCGCGGCGCACCTCTATTTCGGTAACCCGTACGTGGCGGGCGACGCCCCGTACGTCTCCCGCGTGCTGATGGGCTTTGCCTCGATGAAGTCTGTCTTCCACGCCCTGGAGATCCTGGCGGGCAATGCCGAGGCGCGCGGCGTGCTTCCCTATGACGATATCGTGTTCCACAAGAAGGGCGATATCATCTACCGCTGAATAAGGAGAGAAAAGTATGAAAGAGCTTGATCGCGCAAGTCTTACGACCGAGCAAAAGCTGGGGCTTTTGCTGTGTGCCAATATCGGCCCGCACGGAGAGGCCGACGTAGAGGATGCCCTGCAGATGATCCGCGAGCATCGCCTTGGCTCGGTGTGGGTCTCGCATGCCTTAAAAAACCACGCCGACATCCTGGCACGTGTGCGAGAGGCGGCCGATTACCCCATCCTTATCATGTGCGATGCCGAGCAGGGCTATGCCCCCTACAGCATCCCCGGGGTCATCTCGCTGACGGCGGCGGGCGCCAATGAGGAGTATGCCCGCTCCTTCGGTCGGCTGACGGCTACCACCATTGCCAACGAGGGCTACAACCTCATCTGCTCGCCGGTTCTGGACGGGCGCAGCTTCAACTGCCCCTGCGGCGGCACCACCCGCAACTTTGGCCCCGACCGTGAGGTAGCGGCCAGGCTTGGCGGTGCCATGGCACGCGGCATGCACGAGGGGGGCGTTCTCACCTGTGCCAAGCATTACCCCTCGGCACAGCACAGCACCCCGCACGACAGCCATATGCGCGAGGGCTTTGACTACGATACCAAAGAGCAGCTTGTAGAGAGCGCCCTCTATCCCTACCGCAAGCTGATCGAGGAGGATCTTATCGACGGGGTCATGGTCGGCCATCATCTTCTGCCGAATATCGACCCGGATCGCCCCGCCAGCCTTTCCCGCCCGGTGCTGGACATTCTGCGTGACGAGTGCGGCTTCCGCGGCTTTTACATCACCGATGCCCTCAATATGATGGGGGTCGTCCTCAAGTATGGCAACTACAAGACCACCCCGATGGCGGTAGAGGCCGGGTGCGACGTTCCGCTTTCCTGGGGCATCCCCTGCCGCGAGGCCTACAAGACGCTTCTTGACGGCTACCGTGACGGGATGATCACCGACGAGCAGCTGGAGCTTTCGGTCGGGCGTGTGCTGGATGCCCAGCATAAGGTGACCCTCCTGCCGAAGAACACCAAGATCCTGCCTGAGGACGTCGAAAACGTCGCGCGGATCAACCGTGAGTGCATCTCGGCCGTGTGTGCCGAGGGCTATACCCACACGGTCGACCCCGACGGCAAGCACCTTTTCGTCATTATGACCGACGGCACGGTAGAGCTTGGCAAGATGGAGTACGATGCCTTCTCGGGTAAGGCCTATAATCCTATCCACATTGCCGAAACCATCCGTTCGCTCTTCCCGAATTCGGGTGTTGTGACCCATCCCGACCACCCGAACTATGAGCAGAACATGACCCTTTTCAAAAAGCAGCAGCTGTATGACGATATCGTCTACATCACCTACTATGCCTCGATGTGCTTCATCGGGCGGGAGTGCCTGACCCCCCGCACCATCGATATGATGGATGCCCTCCAGTCGACAGACCGCATCGTGGCACACCTGCACTTCGGCAATCCCTTTGTGGCCACCGATGCCCCCTTTGTGCCGCGCGTGCTTCTCGGCTGGGTGACCGAGGCGTGCATCGACCATACCCTTGCGATCCTGGCCGGCAAGGCCGAGTGCCTTGGCACACAGCCGTATGCCGACTATCTCCGTTTCCACAAAAAGGGTGATATCCTCTGCTGAGGCATAAGACCTATACCGCCCCTTACGGTGCAAGTCGGTGGGGGCGGTCATATTTCGCCGGAAGGAGCGGTTATGAAAGAGATCCGTGAGCTCGACAGAGCTGTACTGACGACAGAGCAAAAGCTGGGGCTTCTGCTTTGCGCCAACCTGAATCACGGCGATGCCGACGTGGACGATGCCGTTGAGATGATAAGAAACCACTCGCTTGGCTCGGTGTGGGTGACCCACCACCATCCGAAGCGGGATGAGATCCTGACCCGGGTGCGCGAGGCGGCCGATTATCCGATCATCATTATGTACGATGCCGAAAACGGCTGTGCGCCCTACAATATCCCGGGGGTCATTTCGCTTTCCGCCGCTCATGGGAGCGAGGAATATGCCTATGCCTTCGGCCGAATCACGGCGGCGGCGAGTGCGCGGCTTGGCTATAACACCATCTGTAATGTCCTGCTTGACCGCCGCACGGTCAATTCTCCCTGCGGCGGCATGACCCGTACCCTGCACCCCGATAAGGAGGTGGCGGTGCGGCTTGGCGCGGCGCTTTCACGCGGTCTGCATGACGGCGGTGCCCTGGCGATTGCCAAGCACTATCCCTCCTCGCAAAGAAGCACGCCCTACGATACCCATATGCGCGAGGGCTTTGACCTTGATACGCGCGAGGAGCTGACCCGCGATGCCCTTTACCCCTACCGTAAGCTGATCGACGAGGATCTTATCGACGGCATTATGGTCGGGCATAATCTTTTGCCGAATATCGACCCGGATCGCCCCGCCAGCCTCTCCCGCCCTGTGATGGATGTCTTGCGCACCCTCGGCTTCCGCGGCTTTTATATCTCGGATGCCCTCAATATGATGGGGGTCGTTCTGAAGTACGGCAACTACAAGACCACCCCGATGGCGGTGGAGGCGGGGTGTGATATTCCGCTTTCCTGGGGCATCCCCTGCCGTGAGGCCCACAAGACGCTTCTTGACGGCTACCGTGACGGCACCATCACCGACGAGCAGCTGGAGATCTCGCTTGGGCGGGTGCTGGAGGCGCATCATAAGATCGCCCTTTTGCCGAAGGAGGTAAAGATCCTGCCCGAGGATGTCGAGGCTATTGAGAGGATCAACCGTGAGTGCATTTCGGCCGTGTGTGCCGAGGGCTGCACCCCCGCGATCCCGAAGGACGGCAAGCATCTTTTTGTCATTATGACAGACGGCACGGTGGATCTTGACAAGAAGGAATACGACGCCTTCTTCTCGTCCGCCTACTATCAGCCTGTCCGCATCGCCGAGAAGATTCGCTCGCTATTCCCGAATTCGCAGGTTGTGACACACCCCGAGTATCCTAACCTGCATCAGAATATGCGCCTCTTTAAGCTCCAGGAGGAGTATGAGGACATTGTGTGGATCACCACCTACCCGACCCTTTGCTTTATCGGTAAGGAGTGCCTTTCCCGCCGCACGGTCGACCTGATGGATGCCCTGCAATCGACCGACCGCATCGTGGCGCATCTGCACTTCGGTAACCCCTTTGTGGCTACCGATGCCCCCTATATCCCGCGTGTGCTTCTCGGGTGGAACAGTGCACGGTGCATCGATAATACGCTGGAGATCCTTGCAGGGGATGCCGAGGCTGTCGGCACACAGCCGTATGCCGATTATCTTCGCTTCCACAAAAAGGGTGACCTTTTGTAATTTTTGCTACCTGCGTGTAAGACCGGATAAGGAGAGCCGCGCTATGCTGCTGACCAAACGAAAAACCATGAGCCTGACAGAGGGCGCCATTTTGCCGAGGATGCTTGTTTTCATCCTGCCGCTGATGCTCTCCAATCTCTTGCAGATCCTTTATAACGCCGCCGATATGATGGTGGTGGGGCTTTCCTCTGCCGAGAACGCCGTCGGGGCGATCGGCACGACGGCCTCCTTCCTCTCACTGATCGTCAACGTCTTCATCGGCTTTTCGGTTGGGGCAAACGTGATGGTGGCGCGCCAGCTTGGCGCCAAGGAATATGACCGCGTATCCCGCACGGTCCACACCTCTATGAGCGTTTCGGTGCTTTTTGGTCTGGCGGCCGTTTTGGTCGGCATTCCGCTCTCCCGCCCGATCCTGATCTTGATGGGGGCGGAGGAGGAGCTTTTGGAGCTGGCCGTCCTGTATACCCGCATCTATCTTCTCGGCGTGCCGTTTACCTCGGTGGCCAACTACGCCATTGCGATCCTGCGGGCGAAGGGGGATACCGCTACCCCTCTTATGGTGCTTTCGCTGACAGGGCTTGCCAACGTAGGGCTGAATCTCTTCTTCGTCCTTGTGTGCGGCATGTCGGTGGAGGGGGTCGCCCTTGCTACGATGATCGCCTCGCTCTTGAATGCGGTGATCTTAGTGACCAAGCTTGCCCGCGCCGACGACGTGTGCCGCTTTTCCTTCCGCAAGCTGTGCCTTGACCGCCGCGCCTTTATTGACGTTTTGTACGTCGGTCTGCCGTCCGGGGTACAGTCGGCCCTCTTTTCGCTTTCCAATATCGTGATCCAGTCCTCGATCCTGCGGGTCAACAACGCCACCGTCCCGCCGGGAAGTGCCTATCAGCCTGTCATCAACGGCAACTCGGCCGCCGCCAACCTTGAAAACTTTGCCTTTACGGCCATCAACGCCGTCCACCAGGGTATTGTGACCTTTACCGGGCAAAATGCGGGGGCAGGGCGGTATGACCGTGTCAAGCGCATTCTTTGGCAGGGAATCCTGTTTTCGGGTGGGGTCGCCCTCTTCTTCACGCTGTTGATCTATTTTCTGCGCGTTCCGCTCTTCTCGCTTTACGGGGTAGTGGACGGGGGCGAGGGCACGGTGGATCATCTTGCCTTCCTGGCGGCCTACAAGCGGGTGATCTACCATCTCTTGCCGCTTACGCTTTACGGTATCCTGGATGCCTGCAACGCCGTGGCGCGCGGGCTGAAAAAGGTGATCTCGGCCACCCTTATTACCCTGATCGGCACCTGCCTTTTGCGGGTCGTGTGGATCGCCACGGTATTTGAGTATTACGAAACGCTCGAATCGATCTATCTCTCCTATCCGCTCTCCTGGCTTCTGACGGCCACCGTACAGTTTATTATGGTGACGGTGGTTCTGCGCGGGTATCTGCGCACAGGGCGCCGCGAGAAGGCATAAGAAAACCGTACCGCTGGGAGTATTCTCCCGGCGGTGCGGCTCTTTATTTACTTACTTATGATACTTCTTTCCGTGGAGGATCGAGAAGGAGCGGTAGAGGATCTCGTGCAGCATGACCCGCGCTAACTGATGCGGAAAGGTCAGGGGGCTGATCGAAAGCCTCAGATCCGCCCGCGCCTTTACGGCAGGGGAAAGCCCGTGGGAGGAGCCGATCACAAAGCAAAGCTTGCCTGTGCGGTCGGCGGCACTGCCGAGGGCGGCGGCGAGAGTCGGGGAGTCCATCATCCGCCCCTCCACGCACATCGCCACGGTATACGCCCCCTCGGGGATGCGGGCAAGGATATGCTCGCCCTCGGCCGCCAGGGCGGCGCGCACGGCGGTGGCGTCCTCTTCATCGGCGATCCTTTCCTCCCGCAAAACGATCTCCTCGCATCTGGCAAAGGCGGAAAGGCGCTTTTGATATTCGGCAATGGCGTCACGCAGATAGCTTTCCTTCAGCGTGCCCACCGTAAGAATCGTCAGTTGTATCATAAAGATCTCCTTGCTTGGTCTTTCGCCCTCCATTATAGCCGAAAACGGGGGAAAACGCAAGGGCTTTGCTCTTCTTTTCGGTTTCCTCTTGATTTTTTGCAAGCTCTCGGCTATAATGAAGATAGGATACTACGAAAAGGAGTTTATACATATGAGAAAGATTCAGGTTGAAGCCCTTACCAACGAAGCCTTTGCCCCCTTTGGTCAGTTTTACACCATGACCTCGCCCGAGGGATATGCCCTTTGCGGCGAGCTGCACCGCTTTTTCCCCGATCGCCTGGTGGCGTATCAGGGCAATCAGGTGGCCTTTTCCCCCATCCTTGTGAAAAAGCCCGCAGAGATGAAGGTGACGGCGGTAGAATATCATACCACCACCTGCGAGATGATCATGCCGCTGAATGACGATATGATCCTGCACGTGGCGCCCCCCTCGGCCGGCAAGCCCCTGCCCGAGTATACCCGTGCCTTCCTTGTTCCCAAGAATACCCTGATCAAGATGAACGCATGCGTCTGGCATCTGGCACCCCTGCCCGCCAACGTCCCCGAGCTGTGCGCTATGATCGTCCTG
>JAGBZZ010000284.1 GCA_017652965.1 Clostridia bacterium
CTTGACGGGTGATGGACATACGGCCTCCTTTTGAGAGTGGCAGGGCACTCTACTGACAGATATGGGTGCGCGCAGGGACGCAACGCGGGCGCGCTTGTGCGGCCGCGCGTGTATACTATCGGTATTTTAGCACATTTGCCCCGCCAATGCAAGCCCTTTCGGGGAAGAAAGCAAAAGCTTTTTTCGGTGGGCGGCGGGCGGCCGCCGCCCGGGGCGTGCGCGGGGATATCGGCAGAAAGAAAAAAGAGCAAGGCGCGGAAGGCATCCCTTCGCACGTTCTCGCTCTTTTTTGCTGTTTTTGTAAAGTATTATTTGCTTTAGTCGTCGAAGGCATCAGCCGGGATCACGCCAAAGCTCGGGTAGAAGACCCGCCCCGAAAGGATGGCATCCTTGACCTTGGCGGCAAGGCTTGTGGTGGGGGTGACCGAGGGGAGGGTCTCCACCGTCGTGCCGATCGGGTAGAGGTAGCTCAGCATATAATAGCCCTCCGAGATGCGGATGCGGTCAAACATCGCACCAAAGCGGATGATGTTGCTGTCGGGCGGCAAAAAGTCCGAAAGCGAGGCATCTAAGAGCCAGGAGTTGCAGGTGAAGTGGGAATAGCTGTATTCGGGGAAGTACTTGGCGAAAAAGACGCGCGCCTCGCGGAAGGAGGCAATGCAGACCTCGGGTGTCATCTTCTCGCCGCGCGGGATATGCACCTCAAGGATCGGGGCACCCAGCGGAATGTCCCGCTCGGGATAGGCGGCGCGGGTGGGTGCCATGCAGAACTGCAGGCGCCCAAGGCGGAAAAGCTCCATATTAAAGTGGCGGCGAAGCCAATTGACGGTGCCCATCGTCAGCTCGCCCTTCACGGCGCTCCACTCCTCACAGTAGATGCGGATATCGTCCATCGTGGCAAGGAAGATCTCCTCCGAAATGCCGGCCCGGCGAAACCGCTCGGAAAGCGCCTCGCAGGCGTAAAGAAGCTGGATCAGCGCGCCGACCCCCTGGGGGTTGCCGTCGGCGAATTTCACGGGGTCAACGGTGGGGTCGGGCTCGGCAGTGGCAAGCGCCGTGCGGAACTCCTTAAGATAGCGGGGGTCAATGCCCAGGCGCTGATACCATTTTTCGGCGATGGCACGCCGCTCTTCGATCGTGTGATTCATGATTGGTTCCTCCTGACGTATATCCTTAATTTTTGGCGGTGTCCTTCGGCAGGACGATGGCGGCAAACAGAGCAGAGAAGGCAGAGGAGAAGACGAACAGTACCCCGAAGATTCCGATCAGTATCGTGACAAAGGGCTTGCCTGTCTCCTCGTGAAAGGTGAGGGTGAGGCCTTCGTCGGTCACAAAGTGGAAGCAGTAATAGGCGATCGCCAGAACGGCAAGGCCGATGGCCAGAAGGATCAGCGAAAATTTGAAAAGCGTTTTTCTTTGCAGCATGGTCGTATCCTTTCGGTAGAGTTTTTTAGCGCCAATCCTTCGCAAGCGGATGCTTGTCATCCTCGGAGAGCTCAAGGCGGTCAAGCATATTCGCCGCCATCTGTGG
This sequence comes from Clostridia bacterium, assembly GCA_017652965.1. The sequence continues at coordinate 1,532 of JAGBZZ010000284.1, forward strand.
CGCCTCGGGCCACTCGTGTGCCTTATGCACATCAAGCCCGATGTAGAATTTGCATCCACACTCGTGCGCAATGCGGTAGGGGCGCAGGACGGTTGCCTCGGTCTCATCGGTCAGAAGCGAGCCCATATTCAGCTCGATCCCGACCCCCAGC
>JAGBZZ010000285.1 GCA_017652965.1 Clostridia bacterium
GGCGGCGGAGATGGTCAGAAAGGGGCGCTCCTCGCTTCCGTCCGCTCCCTCGTCCGAGGCATCCTTATGGTGGCGGTCCACGATCAGGGTCTTTTTAAAGGCCGTTTTGCATTCCCAAAAGTCAAAGCGGCGGCCATCGGGGAGAAGGTCGGCATCGTAAAAGGCACGCAGGGCCTCTTTGTCGGTATTGATCCTTAAAAACATTTTCGACATCCTTTCTTGCAATAAGATCCGGGGCATGTTTTTTTCCATTATAGCAAAAAAACGGTGCGCTGTCAATATCGCGGCAGACTTTGGGAAAAGGATAGATTCTCCCGTCTGCATCTTGCATTCCTGCGTGCCCCGTGGTATAATGAGCGTATGAACTTCAAGGAGGATACCTTACCATGAAAACCGAGAGAAAATATGAGTTTCGTGAGCGGATGTGCGAGGTGCATCGCCCGGGGCTTCGGAGGGATGCCGCCATGGCGGGCAGGGAAGGGCTACTTCTTGACGGACGCTTTGCCATTTGCCTCTATGAGGGGGCAGGGGTGGTGGCTCGCCATGCGGCCGAGGATTTTGCCGATTGCCTTGCTGTCAGCCACGGCGTTACCGTGACCGTGACCGAGCGAGAGACACCGCTTGCCGTGCGCCTCCGCCTTGCTTCCGATGCGCCCGATACCGCCCCATCGGGGAGCGAGGAGCGTGCGTATCGCCTGACCGTTACTGCCGATGGGGTGACGGTTACCGCCAATACCGAGCGCGGCTTTTTTCCCGCCATCGTGTATCTTGAGGATATGATGGCCGAGGCCGAGGGGCCGCTTCTTGCCTACGGTGAGATCGATCGCCGCCCGCTCTTTTCGCCGCGCATGGTGCATTCGGGCTACGAGCTTGACGTCTTCCCTGAGGCGTATATCCGCCGCCTCGTTCACGACGGATACGATACGATCCTGACCTACGTACGCGGCGCGGGCGTGTCGGCACGCGGTGAGTGCGATTTCAACGCCCTCATAGATCTTGCCGCCTCGTACGGGCTTGACGTGTATGCGTACAGCAGCATCATCAGTGAAAAACACCCGGATGACGAGGGGGCGGAGGAGTACTATGAATCCACCTACGGTCGCCTTTTCCGTGAAAGCCCGGGCTTCCGCGGTGTTGTTTTTGTCGGCGAATCCTGCGAGTTCCCGTCGCACGACGAGCGTGCCTATCCCTGGCTTCATCGCTACCATCCGAAGGATATGCCCATCAAAAAGTGCTTTGCCCGCAATTTCCCGGTCAGCGACTATCCGGATTGGCTGAACCTTGTCAAGCGTGTGATCCGCAAATATTCGCCTAGTGCCGATATCCTCTTTTGGAGCTACAACTGGGGCGCACGCCCCGCTGCCGACCGCGTGGCGCTGATCGACAATCTGCCGCTTGACGTTTCGCTTCAGGCAACCTTCGAAATGTACGAGCCGCTCCCCGCGCCCGAGGGGGTGGTGGAAACCGCCACCGACTACACCATCTGCTACCCGGGCCCCGGCCGCTACTTCCTCTCCGAGGCTGAGGCCGCCTGCCGCCGCGGCCTTCGCCTTTATACCATCTCGAACACTGCGGGCATGACCTGGGACGTTGGCGTGATCCCCTACGTTCCTGCCCCCTTCGCATGGGCGGAGCGCTACGATAAGCTGATCGAATGCCATGATCGCTACGGCCTTTCCGGCCTGATGGAAAGCCACCATTACGGTGCGTATCCCTCGCTGATCGCCGAGCTTTCGCGCGAGATGGGCTGGGTGCCGCGCCGCCCCTTCCGCGAGCATCTGGAGGCTATCCTTATCCGCGAATTCGGTAAAGAAAACCTTACGGAAGCCCTCCGTGCATTCGAGCATGTGTCCGAGGGTATCCGCCATAACGTCCCGACGATCGAGGATCAGTACGGCCCGCTTCGCATCGGGCCCGCCTATCCCTTTGTGGCCGAAACGGCCTGGCAGATCCCGCCCGATCCCGAATCGCCCCGCCGTGCCAGCTCGCACACCTTTACGGCATACGGGATGAAGACGGGCTGGATGAACCCCCGTTGCCTCGAGCAGCCCCGCCGTATGCTGCACGAGATGGCCGAGTTTGCCCGCATGCGGGAGGAGTGTGATGCTGCCGCCACCCTTTTTGCCGGGATCGCCGAGCGTAGCGAGGGGCGCCGCCGTACCGAGGCGGGGCGCCTTTCCGCCCTTACCTACTTTATGGCACGCACAGCCGAGACCACCGTCAACGTCAAGCGCTTCTCGCTTTTGCGCCGCGCGGTGATGGAGTGGCGCGGCCTTGCCCCCACGGTACTCACAGAGACCCCCGAGTGGCAGGTTGAGCTGCCTGCCTATTACGGTGTCCCTGCGATCACCGAGGAGAATATCCTTGCCCTGGCCGAGCCTATCGTGGCGGCCGAGTGCGAGAATGCCGAGCGTGTCCTGCCCGCCCTTGCTTATGACAGCCGCCTTGGGTATGAGCCGAGCATGGAATACACGACAGACCCCTATCGCATCGCCTTTAAGATCGAATGCACGCAAAAGGCGATGGCCGAGCTTCGGGCGCTTCTTGAGCGCCGATAAAATGCAAAAGGAGATATCCCGCAAAGCGTGGGATATCTCCTTTTCTTTCGGTAGACCCTATCGGACGGTGGTATAGCAGGTGCTGATGGCAAGTGCTTTGCCGTCCTGCCTCCAGCTGACAGAGACGTAGTAGCTCATGGCCTCGGGGGGCAGGGTAAAGCAGACGGTATCCCCGCAAAGCCTTGTGGGCATGTGGCGCCAGGTGTAGGCGTATTTTCCTGTCTCGTCAAAGCTCATGGGGGTATCGAGATAGTGGCACACGGCGCAAAGCCCCATGGCGCCCTTGCCGATGGCAAGGCGGAAGGAGACCTCGCCGCCGCCCTGCGGCTCGCTGAGAATACGGCAGGCAAGCCCCGGCCCACGGCCGACGGCACAGTCGGCAAATACGAAGGGCTCCTCACGCGCGGCGGCCGCGCTGTGCGAGTGCCCCATATTGGCGATGGTCAGCACTGCGCCCGCATGGCGGGTGGCAAGATAGGCGCGGGTATTGACGTCGATCGAGAAGTTGCAGTCCGAATCGTGGCACTGCCAAAGGATGGGGAAGGGAACGGTATCCAGCCCCTTCTGCATATCGAAGAAGCGGTCAACGCCATAGCTGCGGTAGGTACGGTTGATCTTGGAGTCGCCCGTAGCCAGAAAGGGACTGCCGTAAACCGGGATCGCAAAGGCAAAGCGGCGGTCATAGGCGATGGCGTGCGAGGCCAGCACCCCACCCCAGGATGCCCCCATGATCCCTGTGCGCGCGGGGTCGATCTCGGGGAAGGAGCGGAGAAGCGAGTGGGCGCTGATGACGGCCGAGATGGCATGGTAGAGCCACATCTCCTCTAGGGGTCCTCGGGACATGGCCTCGTCGTTCGGGGGTGGGGAGATCCAGTCCCCCTCATCACGCCGACAGCGGACAGCGGCGGTAAGCTCGGGGCGTGCCTCGCGCCAGCTGATGCCCTTTGCGTTATCCGAGGGGAAGCGCCCCATCACGTCAAGCGCCAGGGCGGCATAGCCACGGTCACACCACTGCTTGACCCACACGTCAAAGGCGGTGCCGCAGCCCCCATGCACAAGGATAACGGCGGGCAGGCGCTCTCCCTCCCGATGGGCGGGCACGCCGTAATAGGCAAAGACGCGTGTCGGCTTTTTTCGGTACTCGCGCCCCTCAAAAAAGAGGGCCCTTATACCATAGGTCGGCTCGGTGGGAAGAATGTCGTAATCGGGTGCCCACCAAAAGCTTGGGACTGTCCTTGTCAGATGTGTCAGCATACGGTTCCTCCGTCAGATCTTATTTTGCGGTATTGGCCGCATCCGGGGTGCGGCCACCAAGCAGGACAGGTCTTTTCCAGACCCCCGTGAAGTAGAATATTACCCCGACAAGGATCGGGACGTAGGCCGCCAGCGTACTGCCAAACCAAAAGCCCATATACCCCCCGTCCAGTGCCACACCGAAGAGGAAGGCAAGCCCGACCCGCGCCACGATGGCGTCAAGCAGCGCGATATAGAGGTTGATGCGGCGGTTGCCGCTTCCGTCGATCAAAACGCGTGTGACCTGCCGCAGCCCCGAGCTTGCAAAGCTGAGGACGGCGATCGGCAGATAGGGGATCACCAGGGCAAGCACCGCCTCCTCGCTTGTAAAGATGCCGAACATCTCGAGCGGGAAGAGGCAAAACACCACCGAAAAGAGAAGGGCAAGGCTCATGGTCACAGCGCCGACGTACAGCATGGTTTTGCGCACACGGTCGATCCGTCCTGCGGCAAGGTTCTGCCCGAGGATCACCGAGCCGGCACTGCCCATGCAGTTCATCACAAGGCCTGCCGTGGTGGCAATCGTGCTTCTGATCCCCGAGAAGGCCGAAACCGTCACGCCGAAATCGTTGGTAAAGGAGCTGATCAGCATGGCCGAAAGCTGAATGGCCGAGTTCTTGATGGCAAGCGGGATAGCCAGCTTCAGATAATCGGCGATCATGCCGCGCTCCGGGCGGAGGAAATCGCGAAGGGTGAAGGTAAGGCCGAATTCCTCGCGACGGCGGTAAAGCAGGCGAAGAGAGAAGACCACACTGACAAGCTGTGCCACCACAGTGGCCACCGCCGCCCCTGCGACCCCCATGCCGAGAAAAACGACGAACACCACGTCAAGGACGATGTTCAGCCCGCAGGCCAGGGTGATAAAGATCAGCGGATGGCGGGAGTCACCCATCCCACGCAGAAAGGCCGAGATGGTGTGATAGGCAAAGATCGGGATAATGCCGATAAGGCAGATCATCGAGTAGGCCATGGCCGCATCGTAGGACTCGGCCGGAGTATTCAAAAGGCGAAGGACGGTGCCGTTCAGCGGGATCAGCACCAGCATTAAGGCGGCGGCCACCGCCAGCAAAAATCCGCTGATCCCCGCCACAAAGCGGGAAATGCGATCTTGCCTGCCACTGCCCACAAGGTGGGCAAGCTGGATCTCGGCCGCCGCGGCACAGCCGTTGACGAAGACGTTGACAAAGGAGTAGACCGAAACGCCGATCGAGATAGCAGACGAGCCGGCCTCCCCCAGCATCTGCCCGACCACGATCATATCCACCGTGTTCAGAAGGATCATCATCAGATTGCCAAGCAGGATCGGGACCCCAAAACGGAGAAGATGTCCCATGATCCCGCCCTCGGTAAAGTCGCGGATCTGCGTGCGTGCGATGCTGCTCATATCGTTCCTCCTTGAAAGATCCGGGGCGCTCAGCACCGCCATTATACTCTTTGCCATCGGCAAAAGTCAATAGCAGACGGGCAAAAAATCCGGGGGCGCGGCAGGATCGGGAATGCAATTCTTTGGAAAAATATTTTTTTCGCGCATTTTTCTTGCTTTTTCGGTGGGGTATGGTATACTGAAAGCAAAAAGCGCGAGGATACCGGAGCATGCGAAAAAAGGAGTGCAAGTATGGATCAGTTTGCGAAATTGGCTCTTTCGGAGTATAACGGCACCGAAAGGACGGTTCGCCGTGCGGGAAACGGCAAGCCCTTCTGGAACGTCAATTCCTCTCAGTTTATGTTTGTGCCGCAGCTGGAGTTTCCCGAGATCCCGGGGGCGCGTGCCTACCGCTTTACCGCCACCGACAGTGCAGGGGCATCCCATAGCTTTGAGGCCGCCTCGCCTATCGAGCCCTTGACGGCCATCTGGGATAAGCTTCCCGAGGGGATTGTCACCCTGAAGGTGGAGGCGCTGCATATGCGCGGGGGTGAGCCCATCCTTGCCGGGGCGCGCACCTTTTGGAAGTGTGCCCCCTTTCCGGGGCGTGCCGACCTGCCGCCGCCCGCCCGCCCCTACCGTGAGTGCGCCCGCATGGCCTTTGCCTATCTCTTCCGTGATAGCGCCACACAGCACTGGCTTTTGCACGGTGTGCCGGACCCCTCCTATTTCGGAAACGTCTATCCCTCCAAAATGATCAGCGGCATCGTCAATGCGATGGTGGCCTATGCGGGAATGGAGCCGGCCTGTGCCGAAAACGCCCTGGCGCTTGCCCGCCGCGCGGCCGACTATCTTTTGTCCATCACCTATCCTGCCGGCTCGCCGCTTGCGGGGCTTCCCCCGACCTATTCCTTTTTGGGGCTTGACCGTGAGAACGTCAATCGCAATGCCGTGGCGGCCGAGGGGCGGGAGTTTACCCTGATGACCATCTATCCCGCCTTTGTCGGTGCGGCCTACCTGAAGCTTGAGAGAGCAACGGGGGATGAAAGGTACCTTGAGGCCGCCCGTACCATTGCGGGGTACTATGCCGAAAGCGTCCTGCCAAACGGAAGCTGGCCGCTTCTTCTTGACGCGCGCACCGGTGCGCCGATCGGGGAGAACTGCTGTCAACACTTTGCGATCCTTGAATTTCTGAATGCCTATGGCGAGCGCACGGGTGAGGATCTCTACGGGGGGCTGGCAAGCCGCTATTTCGCCTATATCCGTGCCTGCTGTCTTGACGGCTATAACTGGGAAGGGCAGTTTGAGGACGTAAAGCTGACCACCAACTATCATAACCTGACCCATCTTACGGCCGACAAGATGATCTCGTACATCACGAAAAACATGGCCGATGACCCCGCCATGCTGGCAACCGCCGAGGAGCTTATGCGGTACGTGGAGGATCAGTTCGTGGTCTGGGGGCGGCACGCCACCTGGAACCGCTCGCTTCCCGCGGGCGGCACCTTCAAGTCCCCCGCCGCGCTGGAGCAGTATGAGTGGTACGTGCCGATCGACGGTAGCACGGCCGCTGTTATGCGCGCCTTTATCGATCTTTATAAGGTCACGGGAAATCGCCTGTATTACGAAAAGGCCTGTGCCCTCGGCGATGCGATCACGCGGATGCAGCATAAGGAAAGCGGCGTGATCCCGACCCACTGGATGTCCGAGGAGCCCGCCGAGGATCTCTACAATTTCTGGATCAACTGTCACATCGGCACGGCCTTTGGAATGCTGTATCTTGCTGATGCTGTCGGGGAGGAGTGAGGAGCTTGTGAATATCGTGACCTGGAACCTGCGGTGTGAGTGGCGGGGGGACGGCATCAACGCCTTTATTCACCGTGCAGGGCTGATATACGAAAAGATCACGGCCGAAAGGCCGTCGGTGATCGCCTTCCAGGAGGTCATACCCGAAAGCCTTGAGGTGCTTCGGCGGCTTTTGCCGGAGTATGAGTTTTTCGGCGGTATGCGTACCGAAACGCACGACGGTGAGGGGCTTTACACCGCCATTTTGCGGGAGGAGATGCTTCTGCTCGGCGGGGAGGTTTTCTGGCTCTCCCCCACGCCGTACACGGTCGGCTCCCGCTTTGAAAGCCAAAGCATCTTTCCGCGCATTTGCGTGTATACGCGGCTTGTGCATAAGCCAAGCGGCGAGATCCTCCATCTCTTTAACCTGCATCTTGACTATCTGTCGCAAACGGCGGCCGAGGAGGGCCTTGCCTGCACCCTTGGCTATATCCGTGACCGCGCGGCCTGCATCGACACCGACAGGGTCGCCATCCTCGGGGATTTCAACCTGCCTGCGGACAGTGCGGCCCTTGCCCCCCTGCGCGGTGAAGCGTGGCTTTATGAGGCTACAGAGGGGATCGGCGGCACCTACCACGCCTTTGGGGAAAGACGAAGTGCAGAGGGCGAGCGCGAGGATCTGGGGATCGACCACATCTTCCTTTCGGCGGCTCTTCGTGGCCGTGTGGCGGCGGTATCCCGCTGGTGTGATTGCCACGCGGGCATCTATCTTTCGGATCATTATCCCGTTTGTCTTACTCTCGTATAAGAAGAAAGGCTGTTGCCAATGTGCTGCAGCCCTTCTTTTTTTGCTGAGCTATCCTCAGAATTCGTACATGGTCAGATAGCGCTTGGTGTTCTCCAGCATCTCGTCAAACAGCTTGCGGGAGGTGGGCATATCCAGGGTGTTTTGCGGGTCGTTGATAAAGGCCTCAAAGGCAAGCGAGAGGTCACGCGTTCTCACCGCCTCCACCAGCATCTGCTGATTGGTCACGATCCGCTCGGTCAGCCCAAGGATGGGGGCGGGCATCTCGCCCGCAAACATCGGCACAACACTGCCCGAGGTAAAGTAGGCGTTGGTCTCCACCACCGCGCCAAGCGGCAGATTCGGGATCTGCCCGCGGTTCGGGAGGTTGACGTTGGTGACAAGATCCCCAAGCCCCAAAACCGCCTTCATCTGCTGAACGCCAAGCTCTCCCGAGCGATAGATGTCAAAGCGTTGCTCGCGCCTTGCCATCCGCTCACCGCGTGCGGCAAGCTCACGGGCGCGCTCACGCCGCCAGCTGACGGGCGTCAGGCTGAAGCCCCAGCTGTCGACCGTTTCGGGATCCTTCATATACCAGGAGGCAGGGCAGAACTCGGCCAGGTGGCGGTCACCCGCCGCCGCGATATAGCCGTAACGGAGGAAAAGGTCAAACTTCACGCGCTGGTCGCACTTGAAGTATTTGTTGATCCAGCTTTGCCCGGCCTTTTCGCGGCCGTGCCCGGTCTTCTGATACTTTTCGCAAAAGGCGCGGTAAATGGGGAAGACGTCGATATCCCGCCAGGTGGCGGCTGTCAGCCAGGTGAAGTGGTTGATGCCGATGACGTCCACCTTGATATCCCCATGCTCCACCCCCTCGATCCCCGCGATGTCGCAGAGGGCATCCACAAGCACCTCCTGCGTACCGAAGACCTCGTGACAGCATCCGATCGCACGGATCTTTGGGAAGGTCTTATACAGCATATCGGTGCAGACCGTCATGGGGTTCGTGTAGTTGATGACCCATGCCTTCGGGCAGTACCGCTCGATAAGCTTAGCGTACTCCTCAAAGATCGGCAGGGTGCGCAGGGCACGCACAAGCCCGCCAAGACCCACCGTGTCGCCCACCGCCTGGTAGATGCCGTATTTTTCGGGCGTGTGCACGTCGCTTTCCATCTCGTCAAAGGTGCCGGGCAGGATCGAGATCATCACGAAATCCGCACCCGTCAGCGCCTCCTCGGCGCTTTCTGCCGCGACGTAGGTCAAATTGTCGTATTGCGGATAGTGATAGCGGATATCGTTGCCGATGATGGCGTTCTGCCTGGCTGCCTCGTGGTCGATATCGTAAAGATACACGGTTCCCGAAACAGTCGGCTCCAGTGCCAGGTCGCTCATCAGGTTCCAGGCCCACCCGCGTGAGCCGCCGCCGATATAGGCGATCTTGATCTCCCTGGCGGTTCCGTTTTCGTAATACATAACGTCTCCTTTTTGGCCGCAGTGCGGTATTTTCAAGCCTATCATACAACAAAATACGCATAAAAACAAGTAAATATCTTGACTGAATGCCAAAAATGTTATACTATATTGATATCACATGGGCAGGGAGGGGCTTTTCATGGCCGAGACGTATACCGATACCCTGATGGATCTGCGCATCGATTATGCCGCCAATCACCCGGGCGGCCGTATGGACGCCGTGCATTACCACGATGCGTACGAGATCTATATCCTCGAGAGGGGAGAGCGCAATTATCTGATCGACGGCACGCTTGTCAGCCTTGCCGCAGGGGAGATCGCCCTCATTCGCCCCTTTGAAATGCACTCGACCGACGGCAGTGCCTATAGCCGCTACGTCCTCTACTTTAAGGAAGCCTATCTTGACCGCTACTTTTCTGCCGAGGGGAAGAGGATCCTGCTTTCTCTTTTTGAAACGAAAAAGCTATCCACCGATCCCGAGCGGTACGCAAGGCTAACCTCCCTCCTTTTGGAGCTGAACAGTCACCGCGAGGACTTTCTGCTTCTCGGTGAGATCCTGCGGCTTCTCCTTTCCTGCCGCGCGCTTTCCGCACGGCAGGAGAGGGAGGGGGGAAGCCTTGGGCAAAGGATCACGGCCTATCTTAGCGAGCATTCCCTGGCCTTTGAGGGGCTGGACAAGCTGGCCGCCCGCTTTTTTATCACCAAGCCTCACCTTTGCCGCACCTTCAAGCGGGAGACCGGGATTTCGGTCATGACCTACGTCAACACGCAAAAGCTGCAGCACGCGGCGGATGAGCTGCGCTTTACCCGCAAAAGCATGAAAAGGATCGCGGCCGATTGCGGCTTCCATTCCTCGGTCTATTTCTGCAAGCTCTTCAAGGAGAGGCTGGGGCTTTCCCCGGGGGAATACCGCCGTCGCCATCAGCTGTAAAATATCCCCGCCCGCAGGCAGAAAATCCGCAAAAGCCCTTGCTTTTTTACTACACACGTAGTAAAATATACGTAACGTCTCAAAGGAATTTCAAGCCATGCAGATGAACCGAAAAAGCACCGCCTATGCGGGGCTTATCCTCGTGATCTTTCTCTGGGGTGCCGCCCCACAGCTGACCCTATATTTTTACGATTATTTTTCCCCCACTATCCGGGTGGCCATCGGTTCGCTGACAAGCGGCCTTGCTATGCTGCTTATCTCGTGGCATCGGCTCCCCCTTCTTAGCCGCCGCTATTTTAAGCTGGCCGTGCCCACCGGGGTCTTTCTCGGCGCGGCCGACATTTTGCAAAAGATCGGCCTGCAGTATACCACCCCCACAAACTACGCCTTTCTCGAAAACCTTTCGGTGGTGGTCGTGCCGATCCTTCTTTTCTTCCTCGTCAAAAAACGGCCGACGCTTCTGACCCTTCTTGCCGTGCTTCTTTGCCTTGCCTCCTCGCTTGTGCTGACGGGGGTGCTGCGTGCGGGTGGCGGCTTCGGCGCAGGGGATATCCTTTGTGCGCTTTCCGGGATGCTCTACGGGGTCAACATTGCCGTTACCGGGGTCTATGCCAAGGACGTGTGCGTGTCACTGTATCTGAGCATCCAGCTTCTGACGGTGGCCGTGCTCGGCTTCCTTTCTGCCGTTCTTCTTGACGCTATGGGGGTTGAGCCGATCCTTTTGACCACCGATATCCGACAGTACCTTCTGCTCATCCTGATGGTGCTTACCGTCTCGACCCTTGGATGGCTGATCCGCACGGCCGCCATGAAAAAGGTGGATCCGACGGTGGTGGCTGTCATGATGCCCTTTTCCGCCGTAGTGACGGTTTTTATCTCGGTGCTTGCCGGCACCGATACCCTCTCCCTGTCGCTCTTCGTCGGGGCGGTACTGGGGCTTGCGGCCATTCTCCTTTCCGGGCTTGGTGAGCGGGATGTGCGCAAAAAGAAGGAAGATAGTAAACAAAACGTTACCTGATGTATGCAAAAACTTTATCATAAAACAAAACCGGGAGGATACCACCGTGCCTAAGAAGATCACAGCCGTTCTCATCGGCGCAGGGTCGCGCGGGATGGGCTATGCCCGCACCGCCAAGAATTCCTTTGAGGAGCTTTACGATATCGTTGCCGTGGCCGAGCCTATCGAGTGCCGCCGCAACTACGTGCGCGACCTGTACGCGATCCCCGAGGAGAGGGTCTATAACGATTGGACCGAGGTCCTTGCCGAGGGCAAGATCGCCGATGCCGCCATCATCTGTACGATGGACAGAGACCATTTTGCCCCCACCATGAAGGCCATCGAGCTTGGCTATGACATCATGCTGGAAAAGCCGATCGCCCCGACCCCCGAGGAGTGCGCCGCCATCACCAAGGCCGCAAACGAAAAGGGCGTCAAGGTGCTGATCTGCCATGTGCTTCGCTTTACCCCCTTCTACTGCCGTATGAAGCAGCTGATCCTCGAGGGGGCGATCGGGGACGTGCAGGTGGTCGAGCAGGTCGAGCATGTCGGCCTTATCCACCAGTCCCACAGCTTTGTGCGCGGCAAATGGGGCAACAGCGGCCGCGCCTCCACCATGCTCCTGCAGAAGTCCTGCCACGATATCGATATCATGCAGTGGCTGATCGACAAAAAGTGCGAGAAGGTCTCCTCCTTTGGCTCGCTGAAGTATTTCACCGAGGAAAACGCCCCTGCCGGTGCGCCCGAGAGATGCCTTGACGGGTGCCCCGCCGAGGCGACCTGCCCCTACCATGCCGGAAAGATCTACATTGAGGGCAGCAAGCATACAAGAGGCTGGTTTGACCGTGCCGCCACCAAGATGCTTGCCCCCACCGAGGCCGACATCCGCGAGGCGCTGGCCACCACCAACTACGGCCGCTGTGTCTTCCGCTGTGACAATGACGTCGTGGATCGCCAGGTCGTGAATATGGAGTTTGAGGGCGGGATCGTTGCCTCCTTCACCATGGCGGCCTTCAACGGCTGGGGGAACGGCCGCTTTGTGCGCGTGATGGGCACCAAGGGTATGCTCAGCGCCGCCAGCGGTGACAAGGAGATCCGCTATCAGAACGCGATGACCGATGAGGTCACCATGATCCCCGTGGTCGGCGGTGAGGGTGCCGATACCGTCCTTGGCGGCCATGGCGGCGGTGACAGCGGTATTATGAGCGTGTTCAGCCTGCTTGTCTCGAACGAGTACGACGGGCTTTCGGCCGCCACCATCGAAACCTCCTGCAAAAACCACATGATCGTTTTTGCCGCCGAGGAGGCAAAGTAGAAGAACTGTGTCGTGGATGTTGTCGAGTTTGCCGCCCGCTACGGCATCCAATAAAAGATCTATACCGCCTGCGTGCTTCCTTTGGGGCACGCAGGTAATATTTACGTAAGGAGTGTGACGCCCCCCGGGGTGTCGTATACAGCTATGATCCGTACAAAGCTTGTATCGGGGCTTGAAAAGGTATTCGCCGACGGGCGGATCGAGGACTATGCCCCCTTAAAGACGCTTTCGCTTCTTCGCGGTGAGCGCGTAGCCTTTCAGGTAATCTTAGAGATGCAGTGCCGCGAGGAGGGGAATAACTTTCCCGTCCTCCTTGAGCCTACCCTTTCGGGTGCGCTGGCCGGGTACGCCACCCTGCGCACGGTCGGCCAGGTGCCTGCCCTTGTCAACGGCCGCGCCACCCCGGATGCCGACTATATCACCCGCGGCCCCTGCCTGATGCCGGATATCCTTCTCCCGCTTTCCTACCGCGGGTGCATCGTGGCACCCCCCTATAACCTGGTGTCGCTCTACGTAGAGCTGGACGTGCCCGCCGATGCTGCCGAGATCGGGGAAAGCGAGCTTACCGTGACCCTCACCCGCCGCTATATGGACCCCGACCGCACCGACCCCGAGCCCATCCGCTTCAGCGAAACGCTGACGGTTTCCTTGATCGATGCCGTTTTGCCGGAGCGCCGTCTTTTGTTTGCCCAGTGGTTTCACTCGGACTGTCTTGCCGAGTATTACGGGGTGGAGAAGTGGTCGGATGCGCATTTTGACATCATCCGCCGCTTTGCCGCCACGGCAAAGCGAAACGGCTTTTCGATGATCTTTACCCCGCTTGTGACCCCGCCGCTTGACAACGTGTACGACACCCGTGACCTTCAGCTGGCCGACGTCACCGTGACCGAGGACGGCTATGCCTTCGGGTGGGATAAGCTTACGCGCTTCCTTTCGGTCGTGGACGAGGTGGGGATCCCGTACCTGGAGATCGGCCATCTCTTCACCCAGGGCGGGGCGGCCGCGGCTACCAAGGTCATGGGGATGAAAAACGGGGAGTACGTCCGTCTCTTCCCGAAGGGCACCCCGTGCGATGACCCCGAGTATACGAGGTTTTTGCGCGCCATGCTTTCCTCCTTCCTCTCCTATATGCGTGCCCGCGGGGACGATAGCCGTTGCTATTTCCACATCTCGGATGAGCCGACGGCCGCAAGCCTTGATACCTATATGCGTGCCAAGGCCTCGGTGGCCGATCTTCTCTCGGGCTATCCCATCATGGATGCCCTTTCGCACTATGAGTTTTACGAGTGCGGTGCGGTGGAAAAGCCGATCGTGCTTCTTGACCATCTGCAGGAGTTTATCGACCATAACGTGGAGGGGCTTTGGACCTACAACTGCCTTGTGCCGGATCACGGCTATTCCAATCGCTTCCTCTCATTGACCCTGCCGCGCAACCGCTCGATCTCGCTTCTTCTCTACAAATTCCGCATTGAGGGCTTCTTGCACTGGGGCTATAACTTCTATAACAACGCCGGCTCTGCCGATGGGATCAATCCCTTCTTGGATACTGCCTCGGGCGGCATGTTCCCGTCCGGGGATGCCTTCTCGGTCTATCCCGGCGCGGGCGGCAGGCCGTTTGAGTCCTTGCGGCTTGTCACCTTCCACGAGGCACTCGAGGATCTTGCCGCCTATGAGCTTTGCGAGAGCCTCTACTCGCGCGCCGAGGTGATCGCCGCTCTCGAGGAGGAGCTTGGCGACGAGATCCGTACCAATACCTATCTGAATACCGTGGCCGATATGCACCGTGTGCGTGAGCGCATCAATCGCATGATCGCCAAGAGGGTGTAAGCCCGAATTTCTCGAAAGGAGATTTTATATGCATTCTTATATCGATCTTTTGCGTGAGCCCGACCTCGTTTTATTCCAGTATGAGGACAGCTGTGTCCGCTGGGAGGAGCCGGACAGCCGGGAAGAGCAGACGGCAAAGCTGGAGTATACGGTAAAGGAGGGCGAGGCGATCATTACCCTGTATCCCTCTGCCCGCCCGTATAGCCGGGTAAAGCTCCGCTTCCGCGGTGACCTTTCGGATGCCCGCCTTGTGATGGGTGATACCTTTGAGCGGTATTGCGGCGGGGCTATGTGGGATGCCAAGTGGACGGCCCCGCTGGCCGAGCGTCCCCTGCCCTGGTATTTCCATCTGCACGATGGCGAGGCACTGCATTCCTTCGGTGTCAAAACAGGGCCGAACGTGTTCTGTACCTTCAACTGTGACGAGGGGGGCATCACGCTGTGGCTGGACGTCCGCTCGGGCGGCCGTGCCGCCCGCCTTGCCGAGCCGCTGGAGGCCTGCCGCGTGGTCTGCCGTCGCGGCACACCGGGGGAGCATCCCTTCTTTGCGGCGCAGGCATTTTGCCGCATGATGTGCGAAAAGCCGAACCTTGCCAAGGAGCCGATCTTTGGTGTCAACAACTGGTACTGGGCGTACGGGCAGATCGACTTTGAAACCGTGATGCGCGAGACGGCCTACCTTGCCGAGATGACGGTGGACGCCGTCTGCCGCCCGCATATGATCATCGATGACGGCTGGCAGGTCGCGCATCGCGCGGGCTACAACGGCGGCCCCTGGAATGCCACCAACGACGGCTTCCCGGAGCTTTATGAGGTCTCGGCTAGGATCCGCGAGGGCGGCGCACGCCCCGGCATCTGGTTCCGTCCGCTTCTCGATACCGCAGGGCCGGACGAGGCAAAAAGCCCGGTGGCCTTCCATACCGAGGGCTTCCAGCTTGACCCCTCGCACCCCTACACCCTGGAAAAGGTGGCAAACGACGTCCGCTCGCTTGTCGGCGCGGGCTTTGAGCTTCTGAAGTATGACTTCAGCGTGATCGACACCCTAAGGAGCGGGGTGGGGGCGGACGGCATGCGTGCGTTTTACGACGTCACCAAGCCCTCCTGCTATATCCTGCGCAATTTCTACAGCACGATCGAGGCGGCCTCGGGCAGTGCCAATATCTTAAGCTGTAACGTCGTCAACCATCTGGCGGCCGGGCTTCACGCCGCACAGCGCGCGGGTGATGATACCTCTGGGCGCAACTTTGAGCAGACCCGCCTTTGCGGCGTCGGCTCGCTGACCCGCCTTGCCCAGAACAACACCTTCTTCGCCCTCGACCCCGACTGCGCCGCCTTTACCGATATGGTGGCACACGGCATCAACCTCGACTTTTTGGAGGCCGCCGCCATCAGCGGTGCCGTTACGATCGCTTCGGTCACCCCGGGGTGCCTGACAAGCGACGAGATGGCACGCATCCGCAAGATCTATAAGATCGCCTCCTGCGGTGGCCTTGGCGCTTATCCCCGTCGCTTTGTGGGAGAGAACAGCCCCGCGCACTTCCTCTGCCCGGATGGCACGACCTACGACTACGACTGGTATTCCTACTACGACGGCCGCCGCCAGTACTGGACCTGGCGCTCGTAAGACGGCTGGGGGAACGGTAAGAAACTTATAAGGAAAAGAGCAGACCCACGGGAGATCTCTCCTGCGTATCTGCTCTTTTTTGATTATCTGTAAAGTGTTCTTTGCGTTTTAGAGGGTTTCCGGGTAGTATCTCTTCCGCATCGCGTACAGGGTGTGCGCGTCGTTTTTCAGCTGATACTCGCGGTCGGGGGTTATCCGGGCCCAGGCGGCAACCATATACCCGGCAATCGAGGCGGGGTCGATCTGATCGCGACAGAAGGCGAGGGTCTGCTGTACGTTTGCAGCGCCTGCCTGATCCCAGCAGGAGCAGCAGGGCACCTGGCGGAAGCCATGCTCGGCAAGCTGGCGATAGGTCTGGATGGCGCGCCCCTGGCGCGAGGCCTCCGGGTAGGTCTTGAAGGCCTCGTAGAACCAGTTGGACTGCAGGACCGACTTCGGCATTTTCGTTAAGAAGGAGGTGGGGAAGTCCCAGCAGTAATCCGACCAGACCCAAGGCGTGCATCCGTATTTCTCTACCTCGCCGAGGTAGAAGTAAAGGTCGTGCCACCAAAGCTCCTCGTGGCGGATATGCACCTGCTCGCGGAAGCGCTGATTCGGCTCGTTTTCCTCGTCCATACCGATGTGGAAGTAGCGGGGATTATCAAACACCTCGCTGACCTCACGGATGAGGTCGGCCACCACGCGATAGTACTCGGGGGTCGAGACCATGCGGCGGTAATGCTTCAGCCAGGTGTGGTGACAGCAGGAGAAGTTCAGCTTCGGGATCGGCTCAAGCCCTGCCGCACGCGCGGCGCGGAGCTTCTCGCGCAGAAGATCCTTGTCCCACGCATCGGGGGCAGAGATCTCGGGGTGGCTCTCATAGCGGATGCCGTCGCCCACGTCGACAAGAAGCATGTTGTATCGCCGCTCGGCAAGGAAGGGGATCATCGTATCCCAGGTCGGGATATCGATATTGTTGTTCTCGGTATAGCGCTTGTCAAGGTACCAGCCGCGCGGCGGGGTGTTTTCATCGTCCCACATATGGTTGCTGATGCCCATAAAATAGGCAAAGATCATAGGCTCTGTCATGTGTACTTCTCCTTATACGCTTTTGACGGCAAGATCCAGGGTAAAGGTCACGCTCTCGCCCGCCTTTACCGTGCGGTAGGTAAAGCTTGTATCCAGGGGGGTGGTGCAGGGCTCAAGCCCCAGGGCATAATCGCCCGAGGCCATGCTCTTCCATTCCAAAAAGCTTGGGAGGGTGTCCTTGGAGTAGGTAAGGCAAAAGGCCTTGCCGAGGGCCTTGTTGACAAGCGACACCTGCGGGGTCTTGGGATAGAGGTAGTAGCACCGCTCGGGCTGGTTCGGGATAGGCTCCTCGATCAGAAAGCGGGTGGCGGCCGTCTCCTCGGCAAAGGGGGATCTCGTGAAGTACTCCTCGGCATCGGTCTCGATGTATGCCCCGGCATCCAGCAGGGGATAGCCGACGTTTACGTGGTAAAGCAGGCAGTATTCCTCGTCGCGGTAGCCCTCGTTGCAAAGGACGTCCACAACGTGCAGGGTGTCCTCCCCGATGGCCGAGCGGATCGTGCGGTGCATGACAAGCTCCTTACCAAACAGCGCCGTATCACGGATCACGGCCTCCACCACGATCCCGTCCTCACCGCATTCGGCACGCAGGATCTCGGCGGGGATATTATGAAAGCTGCCGTGCAGCTCAAAGCCCTCTCGGCGGCCGGCACTGTCCAGCCCGCAGGTGTACATCATACCACCCTCAAAGCGGGAAAGAAAGGGGATCTCGCGCCGCGTGAATCCGTTTTTGGAAATAAAGGAAATATTCTGTCCCTCGTGGTATACCTGCATCACGTCGAGGGCCTTGCTGACGTTCAGAAGAAAGCGAAGCCTGCCGTTATCGCAGTCGATCACCTCAAGGCCGTCCTCCTTGCCCCCCGCGAGGCGATAGCGCCGCAGGCTTGCCACCTGTGCGAGGTTGGAGATCTTACCGTTTTTCATACCCTGCTCCTTTTTGATCAAATATTGCGTGTGTTTACCCAATTATAGCACAGCCCTATCGGCTTTGCAAGGGAAAAACGGGAAGAGGGGGGATCTTTTTTTGCTTTTTTCTTGCAAAGTGCGCCGTTTGGCTGTATAATAAAAAAGCGTGCCGCGCGGCACAGTATACGATACTAAGGGGGAAGCCATGTTAGAAAACAAAAGGGACAGTGCCATGCGGGAAAGACGCGGCAAGCGTGCAGGCCTTGTCGGCATTCTCGTCAATCTCGTATTGGCGCTCGGCAAGATGGCCGTCGGCTCGCTTTTCGGCGTCCTTTCTCTGACGGCGGACGGTCTTAACAACCTCACAGACTGCGGCTCAAGTGCCATTTCGGTGCTTTCCTTTAAGCTGTCCTCTAAGCCCGCCGACCGTGAGCATCCCTACGGGCATGAGCGTATCGAGTACGTCTTTTCGCTTGGGGTCGCCTTTCTGGTGCTTCTCTTTGCTTTTGAAACCGGCAAGGAGGCGGTCGGTAAGATCATCACCCCCACCGCCCTGCAGTTCTCCCTGTGGGTGATCGCGGTGGCGGTAGTGTCCATCCTTGCCAAGTGCGGCCTTTACTTTTATTACCGCCGCGAGGCTAAGGCGATCGATTCGGATATTCTGAAGGCCGCCGCCCTTGACTGCCTCGGCGACTGCATCTCCACAGGCATCGTG
Organism: Clostridia bacterium; assembly: GCA_017652965.1. Next base: position 18,640 of record JAGBZZ010000285.1, read on the forward strand.
CTGATCTGTTGCATCGTCGGCAAGCTGACAGGCCTGAATATCGACGGATACGCGGGTATCCTTGTGGCCCTCTTTGTGGCACGCGCTGGCATTGAGATCCTGCGTGAGACCTTCTCCAAGCTGATCGGCCAGGCGCCTCCGCCTGAGCTGGTGGCAGAGCTTGAGGCGCACATCTGCGCCTATCCCGGGGTGCTTGGCATCCATGACCTTGCCGTCTATGCCTATGGGCCGAAGAAGTATTTCGCCAGCGTACACGTGGAGGTGGACGCCGCCGTCCCCGTTTTGACCTCGCACGAACTTGTCGATACCATCGAAAGAGAGCTGATCGAGCGCACGGGTATCCTTCTGACAGGTCACCTTGACCCCATCGTGACAAGCGACGAGCGCACAAACAGCCTGCGCACCTATATGATGGCGTGGGTCAAGGAGATCGACCCGCACTTCTCCATCCACGATTTTCGTATGGTACCGGGGGAGGCACGCACCAACGTGCTTTTCGATATCGCGATCCCCTTTGATGCGTCTGTCGAGGAGGAGGAGCTGCGTGCCCGCGCGGCCGCCGCCGTGGTAGCGCTTGACCCCTCCTATTGCCCTATCGTAACGGTGGAGCATACCATTTTATAAGATACGGCAGAGGAATACCATGGAGATTTTGACCGATCTTCTCGGGGCACTCGGCATTGCCGCGGCCGTCCTTGCCTTTCAGTGCAAGCGGCACGGGCGGGTGCTGACCTATCGCACCGCCAACGAGATCCTTTTCGGGATACAGTTTTTCCTGCTTGGCGCGTATACGGGCGTCGCCATGAACTTTGTGGGCAGTATCCGCAACACCATCTTTACCGTCCAGGTCAAGAAGGGCAAAAGCACCCGCCTTACCGGCCTTCTTTTCTGTCTTTTCTTCCTTATCTTCGGGCTTCTGACCTGGGAAGGGCCGAAAAGCCTTCTCATCATCAGCGCCAAGATCATCTCCACCCTGGCCTTTGGCAACAAGAACCTGCTTGTCGTGCGACTTCTGATCCTTGTGACCTCCTCGGCCTGGATGATCTATGATTTCACCGTCGGCTCGTACGCCGGGGTGGTATGCGAGATGCTGACCCTTGCCTCCATCGTCATTGCCCTTTTCCGCTTCCATATTCCGCATAAGAAACGGGAAAAGACCGATGCGTAAAAAAGCATAATAAAAAAGGATACGCTCCGAGACTCTGCAAAATTAGCGGTAAAATGAAATTAGCCACCACGTTTTTTTCGTGGTGGCTTTTTGATATGCAGAAAACAAAGAAAAGCCCCGCGCGTGGCGGGGCGAGATTTACGGCTTTTTGGCAACTGCTTTCAAGCGAGCCACGAGTGTTTCATAACGCGGGTCGGCTCGCAAAACAGCAGCTTCATCATCGGTTGTTAACCAATTAAGCATAGACTGCGAGCGGTTGCCCTCGGCTTCCATGATCCAGCCACCATCGGAATAACCGCGCAGAACAGGTGAAGTATGGTCAGCATCAAAATCATAAGTA
>JAGBZZ010000286.1 GCA_017652965.1 Clostridia bacterium
GGGTCTGCACGTAATAGCGATTGATACGCCCCTCGATCCTCAGAATCATGCGCGGCCTCCTTTTTTGAGAAGCGCGGAATCCATCACGATCGTCACAGGGCCATCCGCCGTCATGCTGATCTTCATATCGGCGCCGAACATCCCGGTTGCCACCTCGGAAAGGCGCTCACGCATCAAGGCGACAAAGCGGTCGTATAACGGCTCGGCCACGGCGGGCGGTGCGGCCATCAGATAATCCGGGCGGTTCCCTTTGGCATAATTGGCCGCCAGGGTAAAGTTGGAAACGACCAGTGCCCCACCGCCGATATCCTTGACCGACAAATTCATTTTGTCCGCTTCATCGGTAAAAATGCGCAATTTGGAGATTTTTTCGGCCAGAAGAAGAGCATCCTGCTCGCTGTCCCCATCAAGGACACCAAGCAGGATAAAAAGGCCACAGCCGATCTGCCCGGTGGGAATCCCATCCGCCACCACAGAGGCATGCTCTACACGCTGTAATACTGCAATCATATTTTTATACTTTTATCCTATCTGCCAACACCGCGCACCACGTCGAGAACACCGTCGATCTTACGGAGGCGGGAAATAATAGAACGGAAATGGCTGACGTTTTTACATCCGATGGAAAGGTTCATAACGCCCTTCCCTCCCGACGGCACGCCGGTATTGACCGACATAATGGTAACGCGCATCTCGGCCAGCGCCACCGAAATATCGGCAAGAATGCCGATACGGTCAACGATAAAGACCTTTATAAGCGCTTCAAAAAGATCTTCATTGTCATGCGAAACGAACTCATCCTCCCAGTGCGCCTCGACCCACCGCGCGCGCATGGCATCGTCCCGCATGCCGCGCACGGCATTCGGGCAATCGCATTTATGGATCGAGGTGCCAAGGCCGCGGGTCACGAAGCCGATGACCTCGTCCCCCGGCAAAGGATTACAGCACTTGGCAAACTTAATAAGGCATCCGCGGGCACCGTCCACGATCACCCCGCTATCCTTTTTGAAGCTTCGCGGCCGATCAGAAACGCGCAGGGCAGGCTTTTCCTCCTGGGTAGCGGGCGGGGGCAGGCGGCGGTCAAACTCCTCACGCAGCTTTCCCGCAATGTGCGAAACGGTCAACCCGCCAAAGCCGATGGTATTGTAAAAATCCTCGGTTCCTTGAATACCGACCCGCTCCGCGATCCGGGTGGCGATCGCCTCCATATCCTCCTCGGTGAAGGGACGGCCGTAGCGGCGAAGCTCACGCTCCAGCTCCTCACGTCCAAGGACGATATTTTCGGCACGTTTTTCCTTTTTGAACCACTGGCGGATCTTTCCCTTGGCGCTACTGGTCTTCACGATCTTCAGCCAGTCGCGGCTCGGCCCCTTAGTGGCGGAGGAAGTCAGGATCTCCACGATATCGCCGTTCTGCGGGACACGGTCTATCGGAACGATGGAGCCGTTGATCTTGGCACCCGTCATCTTATTACCGACGGCAGAGTGGATCGCATAAGCGAAATCGATCACCGTAGCGCCGCGCGGCAGGGATATCACATCCCCACGCGGGGTAAAGACGAAGGTCTCATCGTGGAAGATATCGGTCTTGAAGGCGTGCATGAAATCGTCCGGATCGCGCGAGGATTCGTCCGATTCGATCAGCTGAGAGATCCAACGAAGCTTCTCGTCGATCTCCTCACGGCTCTTTTCGCCGCTCTTATACTTCCAGTGCGCGGCGATACCGTACTCGGCCACGTGATGCATCTCGGTCGTACGGATCTGTACCTCAAAGGGCACGCCGTCATGCCCCACCACCGTGGTATGCAAGGAACGGTAAAGATTGGCCTTAGGCGTTGAAATATAGTCCTTAAAGCGGCCGGGGACAGAGCGGAAAAGCTCATGCACAAGGCCGAGAACTGTGTAGCACTCAAGCTCGGTGCCCACGATGACACGCACGGCGTAAAAATCGTAGATGTCATCGAATTCGCGATTTTGCGTATAGATCTTCCGATAGAGGCTATACACGCTTTTGACACGCCCCTCCATCGTGCAGGCGATGTGATTTTCGGTCAACTTTTCCACGATCTCGCGGCGCGCCCCCTCGATAAGGTCATGCGTTTTGCCGTAGCGCCGCTCGATCTCCCCAGAGATCTCGCCATAGCCGATGGGGTCAAGATAACGCAGGCTGATATCCTCCAGCTCCTGCTTGATGCGTTGCATACCGAGGCGGTGTGCAAGCGGCGCATAGATATACATAGTCTCCAGCGAGATGGTGCGCCGTTTTTCATCCGACTTGGCATCCAGCGTACGCATATTGTGCAGGCGGTCGCACAGCTTGACAAAGATCACGCGGATGTCCTTGGACATGGCAAGCAGCATCTTGCGGATATTTTCAATATGCGCTTCCTCTTTGTCCTCAAGGCGCACGCTGATGATCTTGGTGACCCCCTCCACGATCAGGGCGACGTCATCCCCGAAGCGGCGACGAAGATCCTCATAGCAGGTCTTTGCACCGCAGTCCTCTAAGGTGTCATGCAAAAGCCCCGCGCAGATGGAATCGGTATCCAGCTCCAGCTCGGCAAGAATGGTAGCCACCGCAACAGGATGCGAAATGTACGGCTCTCCCGACTGGCGCATTTGCCCCTCGTGAAGCTCCTTGGCGTACAGGAATGCCTCTTTGATTTTCTCAATATCGTACTGCTTTTTTGTTCCATCAAGCTTTTGGAGAAGCCCGGAAATTTCTTCGTACATATAAACCTCACGCCTGCTTCAGCTGGGTGCGAAGACGGCGCAGCAAATTAGATTTTTCAAGATCAGTCTTGGTCTGCGTGAATTGGAGATGGAAGCGATAGATCTCTTCCCCGATCTCTTCGATCCCCAAAAGGTTCATTTCCTGCAGGATGCGTATGATAAACTTCAGTTTCACGTAGCCGATATGGCCGGCATAGCCGGAAAGCTGAGAAAGAATGGCGCGATGGGTCAGCGTATCTGTGCCCGCCCGTACCGAACGGCGCACAAGGGTATAGACCGCCGCAAAATCATCGCGGCTCGGCAAAATATCCTCCTCGGCGGTAAAAAGCGCGCCGCCCCAAATCTCGCCAAAGCGTGCAAAGTCCCGATCTCGCTCGGCCAGCTTCTCCTCCGAAAGGCGGATATCCCGCACAATCAGCTGTACACTTTTTCTGCCGTTCCACTCATTGATATCCAGGTTGAACATCACATCCACGTAGTCACCAACGAAGAGGTCAAGGTCGGAAAGCGGCATAGAAAAGCACATAGCCGTGAAGGCGGCCTGGCCGCTACCAAGCAGAAGGCGGGTGTGCTTGCCCCCGCTGATTGCGGTGCATTCCAGCACCTGCACACCGGGCAATACAAAGGTAGGCACCGGGTTTTCCACTCCGTACGGCTCAAGGATCGCCAGCTCCTCACAGACATCCATAGTAAGATCCGAAGCACTCAGGGTGCAGTCCGCCTCCATTGTGGGGATCATCAGCTCCTCACACAGGTTGGCGCGGGCATATTCATTGATCTTTTCACAGAAGGCCGGCAGGTTGCCGCGCGTGACCGAAAGACCGGCAGCCAGCTCATGCCCGCCGAACTTCAGAAGGGTATCGGAGGCATATACCAGTGCATCCACGAGGTTCAGCCCCTTGATGCTACGCCCCGAGCCCTTCCCGATATCGGCATCCATATGCGTGGTGGCGTCCCCGTCGAAGGACACCAGAATACACGGAAGCCCATAGCGGTCGGTAATACGGGAGGCCACGATCCCGATCACCCCGTGATGCCAGCCGTCGGCGGCCAGCACGATCACCGGATCCTTCTCAAAATCGTGTTCCTTTTCAATCTTTTCGTACGCCTCAGCCATGATCGTATTTTCCTCGACCTGGCGGGCGCGGTTCGCCTCACAAAGCTCCTCGGCCAGTGCCTCGGCGCGGGCAGGATCCTCGGTCAGAAACAGCTCCACGGCCAGGGAGGCACTGCGGATTCGCCCTGCGGCATTCAGCCGCGGTGCGATCGTATAGCCGATAAAGCCGGAGGTGATCCCAAGCTTTTTGCTGCCCTTGCGTCTGTCCTCACTCTTGCCTGAGGTGCGCACGCTGTCGCAAAGCGCCGAAAAGCCGACGCGCGGCGTTTTCTCCAGAAGGCGAAGCCCCTCCTTGACGATCAGACGGTTCTCCCCGCGGATCGGCATGACGTCCGCGATCGTACCGATCGCGACGAGATCCGAATATTCGGCACATACGCGGCGCACGCATTCGGCACGGCTATCCCCGCTGACAGTCTCCTCATACGCAGTGATCAGCTTAAAGACCACGCCTACGCCGGCCAGCTCGCAAAACGGATAGCGGCTACCACTTCGGTGCGGGTTGATCACGGCCACGGCGGGCGGCAGCTCGGGCAGGCATTCGTGATGGTCGGTGACCACCACGTCAATACCCAGCGAAGCGGCATGCGCGATCTCGGAGATCGCCGTCACACCGGTGTCCACTGTTACGACGAGCCCAGTGCCTGCGGCCGAAAGAGAGTCAATCGCGCCGACAGAGACGCCGTATCCCTCCCCTGCACGGTTCGGGATATAGTAATCCACCACCGCACCCTTGGAGCGCAGGTAGAGATAGAGCGTACAGACAGCCGTCACCCCGTCTACGTCATAGTCGCCGTAGATGGTGATCTTCTCCCCACGCTCGATCGCCGTGCGGATACGCGCCACGCCGTCACGCATCCCGTCCAAGAGGAAGGGATCGCAAAGCATCTCGCTTTCCAAAACGAGAAAGGAGCGCGCGGTCTCGGGCGTTTCATACCCGCGGGCATGGAGAAGCCTGGCAAGCACCCCCCCGATCCCAAGTGAGCGGGCGATCTCGGCGGCGGCCGGAGGCCCCCCGGGTACCCTCTCACGCAGGATCCATTTTTTCACTGTTTTTCCTGTTTTCTTTCGCATTTATATGTTACCATTTGCGGTCTTACGACCGCCTTCCGTATGTAATACGTATTAAAGGATCGGGCGATAACGGCCGATCAGTGCCAAGGCGGTACGCAGGCCGTCCAGCGCGGCCGAGGTAATACCACCGGCATATCCCGCCCCCTCACCGGCAGGATAGATGTTGTCAAACCCCAGGGCCACGCGCTCCTCACTTCTGAGAATGCGGATAGGCGCCGAGGTACGGGTCTCTGCCCCCGTGAGGACCGCATCGGGTGCCGAAAAACCGGTAAGGCGGCGCTCAAAGGCCAGGATCCCTCGGGAAAGCGATGCCGTCACAAAGGACGGAAGATACTCACCGGGCGTAGAAAGACGCACGCTTCCTGCCGCCCCCTCCATATAAGTCGGGCAAATGCGGGAGGGCTCTGTCCCCCGTTTGCCGTTCAGAAAATCCCCAACCGTGGTGATCGGCGCGGCATAGCTGCCGCCACCCGCGAAAAAAGCGGCACGCTCGATCCTTCTTTGAAATTCGATCGCGCCAAGGGGAGTATTTCCGTAATCCTCACGGAATATCGATACGGCAAGCGCCGCATTGGAATTCTTTCCTGCACGGGCATGGTCGCTCATCCCGTTGACCACAACACCGCCCTCCTCGCCTGCGGCAGCCACCACCGTGCCACCGGGGCACATGCAGAAGGTATAAACGCCACGGCTATCGGTATCAGCGGAAAGCTGATAAGAAGCACGCCCAAGATCGGGGTGCCCCGCAAAATCACCGTACAGCGCACGGTCAATATCGGCGGCCGCATGCTCAATGCGCAAGCCGACGGAAAAGGGCTTTGGCTCAATGACAAAGCGATCCGAAAGCAGGGATTCGTAGGTATCGCGCGAGGAATGCCCGATGGCCAGAACAAGCGCCCCGCACGGCATCTCCCCGCGGCTTGTCAATACCGCGCGTACAACGCCGTTTTCATGGATGGGACGGATAAAGCGGGTGTGATACAGGACCCGCCCTCCCTTGGCCTCGATATGCGAAAGCATGGCAGAAACGGTATCCATCAGCCGATCCGTCCCGATATGCGGCCGTGCCTCGGTAAGGATATCCTGAGGAGCGCCAAACTCCACAAAACGCGAAAGGACGTAAGCCATGAACGGGTCATTGACACGCGTCACAAGCTTTCCGTCCGAAAAGGTGCCGGCACCTCCGGCGCCAAACTGTATATTGGTCTCGGGATCCAGAATGCGATATTGGCAAAAGGAACGGTATGCCGCCGCGCGCTCGGCAACGTCGCCACCGCGCTCAAGAACCAGGGGGGTATAGCCGGCCTCAGCCAGAAGGAGAGCGGCAAAAAGCCCCGCAGGCCCCGTCCCCACCACTACGGGAGGGGCAGAAAGGCGTGCGTCCCCACAGGCAGGCATCGGCATTTTCTCGGCAAGGCGCGCACACCCGAGGGCCACCAGCCGCTCCTCCTCTTCAGAAGAGAAGGAGGCCGTGACCGCTACGGTGTATACAAGGCGCACATCCTGCCGCTTACGGGCATCGACCGAGCGGCGATATACCGAAAGCACCGCATCCGAAGGAAGCTTGACGTGCAAGCGGCGGCGCGCCGCGGCCAACACCGCCTCACGCGGGGTGCCGGGCACAAAAGAAAGCCCGGAAAGCAGAAGGGTCATATTGCCGTCACCGAAGACACGACAACCGCCGAAAGCGTCTCACGCAGAGAATAAGGATCCTCTACGTACATCGTGACGCAAAAGATCAGCGTCGCCAAAGCCACACACGCCAAAAAGAGCCACGGATTAAAGCGGCGGAAAAAGCGGCGGATCAGAAACAAGGCTCTGCTTCTCTTTTTCATTCCTCGGTCTCCTCCTTTTTGGTCATGGCGGCTGTGCCGTGCGTACTCATAAGCACCTCGGAAAGGTACAGCTTCAGGGTCTGCGACGTATAGTCGCGGGTAAGGGTTCGATTATAGGCCACCGAAATGGTCCCGGTTTCCTCGGAAACCACAATGATCACCGCATCGCAGGCCTCGCTCATACCCAGTGCCGCACGGTGACGCGTACCGAGATTGGGATCTACGTCCTGGCGGCGGGTCAAGGGCAAAAGGCAGCCTGCCGAGCAGACACGCATGTTTCTCACCACGATCGCTCCGTCATGCAGGGGAGAATTCGGGAAGAAGATGCTTTTCAGAATGTAGGGGGTCAGCCTGGCATCCACCTCTACACCCGAGCGGATAATATCCCCAAGCTTTGTGGAGCGCTCAATTACGATCAGGGCACCGGTCTTGGTGCGTGCCATATCGGTAGCGGCCTCACAGATCGCATTGATCCCCTCCACCGTAGCACCGCTATCCCCCTCGGCCGAAAGATTTTTGAACTTCTTGAACGGCTCGCCGCCAAGCTTTTCGAGCGCATCGCGTATCTCGGGTTGGAAGATCAGCACCAGAACGAGAACCCCCGCCTGGCTGACAAGATCCAGAATCGAGCCTACCGCCACAAGGCGCAAAAGGCGGGAAAGGAGGAGTGCCACCGTCCAGATTACAAGGCCAAGCAAAAGCTTACCCGCACGGCGATCCCACAAAAAGCGGACCGCCATATAGAGGATCAGCGAAAGCAGTAAAATATCAACGAGAAAACGCAGGATCTCAAGCGGCCCTACGGAAGAAAGCAGGGCGCCGATGAAGCGAAAAAGCCCGGAAAGATCGAACGCGGCCTCCGCCGTGGAAAGCAAAAAATTCATATATCCTCCTTCGCATGATGAAGAGCGTTAAAAGATTGCAGAAAGTGAAAAACAACATTACAATTATATCATATTATATAATAAAAAGCAATAAGATAAAGCAAAAAATTCTCAAAATAATTTTGGGCTGAGAACTTGACTTTTTACGAAAAAAACGTTATAATTGTCTCAAATGAGACAC
>JAGBZZ010000287.1 GCA_017652965.1 Clostridia bacterium
ATGTCGGCAGGCTGGATGTAGCCCTCCTCAGCCGCCACCTCGGCGATGACGTCAAAGTTGGTCAGCGAGACGTTCCTAACGCCCGCCTCGGCCAGGCGGTCGATGCCCTTCTTCATCCCGTAGGTGAAGATCGACACGATGCCAAGCACCTCGGCGCCCGCCTCACGCAGGACGTTGACGACCTCAATGACAGAGCCGCCGGTGGAGATCAGATCCTCCACCACCACGACCTTCTGGCCGGGCTCGAGGCGACCCTCGATCTGATTGCCGCGGCCGTGATCCTTAGCGCCCGAGCGGACGTAGCCCATCGGCAGGCCGAGGATGTGGCCGGTGATGGCGGCGTGGGCGATGCCGGCCGTGGAGGTACCCATCAGCACCTCGCACTCGGGATATACCTCGCGGATCACGCGGGCAAGACCCTCCTCCACGTCGGTACGCACCTTGGGTGCGGTGAGGGTCAGGCGGTTGTCACAGTAAACCGGGCTCTTAATGCCGCTGGCCCAGGTAAAGGGCTGCTCGGGGCGGAAAAAGACGGCACGGATCGAAAGAAGGTCACGGGCGATCAGCTTCTGAAGATTTTCCATTTTGTAAAGTTTCCTTTCCTTTATGTTTGGTTTTGTTCGGTCAGTCGCAGAATTCGGCTACGCAACGCTCGTAAGCGGCAACCGGATCCTCGGCGGCGGTGATGGGGCGCCCCACCACGATGTAGTCAGAGCCGATGCGCTTGGCCTCGGCAGGGGTCATCACTCTCTTCTGGTCGCCCACGTCCCCGTCGGCAAAGCGGACGCCGGGGGTCACGGTGAGGAACTGCTTGCCGCAGCGGGCGTGGACAGCCTCGGCCTCACGGGGCGAGCAGACGACACCGTCAAGCCCCGCGGTGGCCGCGTTGGCGGCATAGTGCATGACGACGTTTTCGATCTTCTCCTCGATAAGAAGGTCGCGGCGCATGGTCTCCTCATCGGTCGAGGTCAGCTGGGTGACGGCGATGAGAAGCGGGCGGGTGCCGTCCGGGCGGGTCAGCCCCTCAAGGGCGGCCTCCATCATCGGGCGGGTGCCGCCGGCGTGCAGGTTGGTCATATCCACGTCAAGGCGAGAGAGGACGGCCATCGCCTTTTTCACGGTATTCGGAATATCGTGCAGCTTCAGATCGAGGAAGATCTTATGGCCGCGCTCCTTGATGGCCCGCACGATCGAGGGACCCTCGGCATAATAGAGCTCCATCCCGATCTTCACAAAGGGCTTTCTGCCGGTGAAGCGATCGAGAAAGGCAAAGGTCTTTTCTGCACTGTCAAAGTCACAGGCGATGATCACGTCTTTTCCCATGGTTTTTATATTCCTTTCAATTTTGTTTCAAGTGTTTTCGGAAGGCCGATTTGTCGTTCGGGTTCAAAGAGAAGTTGGTGTTGCCCACGCCCTGGTCAAGCGGTGCCTCGGCAAGCAGGCGAAGCATGTCAGCCGTTACACTGTGGCGGGGCGCAAAGGCCTCGCTTTTCATGTAAGTGGCGATCAGATGGCCGAGGTACTCTGCCCCCACGTCACCCGAAAGGGTAAGGCCGGATACGAGAAGCCGCCCCTTCCCCACACGGTATTCAAAGAGGGCCGCACGGCGGATGGCATTTTTGTGGCTGGAGGCCACCTCCACGATCGGGTCAAAGGGGATCCCCTCACGCGGGAAGCTGACCGCCTCGCTTTTGCCGTCCATGTTCGTCCACTGTACCTTCCCGTTCATCATCGGGCGGAACTGCCAGCCGCAGAAGCCCTCGTGCGGGATGCCGCGCGTGATGGGGTGGTCGTAAATGACGGTGGCGGTATTGAAGGCGGTGCGCCCTGCCTTGGCCATCTGGCAGGAAAGCGAAGCACTGACAAAGGGCATCTTACCGAGAAGCAGGACGTCCTCGCCGCGTGCAAGAGCGGCAAGCAGGGTATCGAGGTCACTGTCCTCAAGGACGGTAATGCCGCTGTAGTCGGGCGCCGCCGCCGGGAAGGCGTAAAGCTCCCACTCGTTTTCGACAAAGAGCCCCTCGGCATGGAGGACGGCGTGCAGCTTCATAGCTGCAGGCTCGGCCATCTCGGGCAGGCGATAGGTGTAGGTGTAGATCGGGCTGACCGTGCCGACCGGCACAGGAGAAATATCGGTGCGCACAAAGTCAAGGACACGCTCGCCCGCCGTCAGGGTAAGATCCAGGGTCGCACCCGCAAGCGCCTTCACCCCAAAGAGCGAAAGCTCCAGCCCGATGCGCATCTCTTCTCCTGCCGTGAAGTTGGTACGGGTGCCAAGGTCATTGAGAATAACCGTCTGCCCGTTGTACATCCGCACCCCCCGCACGGTCTCGCCGGGCTTGAGCTCATAGAACTCGTTCATCATGCCGACGTCGTAGCCGAAGGTATGCCAGTGCGTGTCGATCGGGCCGAGGAAATCGTAGCCCATATAGGTGCGCAGGCGGCGCACCTGCTCAAAGGTGTATTTGCGCATCCGCCTCTGCCATTCGCAGCTTGTGCGGAAGAAGACGGGCGCTTTTTCGAGAAGCCCCTCCTCACGAAGGTGGCGCTCGATCGAGGCCAGCATATCACAGTCTCCGATGCGGGTGCCGCGATAGCGGGGGGCAAGCGAAAGGTCGGTATAGGTGCCGTCTATCGAGATCTCGTGCCCGATGCGGGGCTTGTCAAAGCCCTCGATGCACACCGTGCTATCCAGAAAATCACGGTTGAATTCCAGAACACGGTGCGAGCCCATCGACTGGAGGGTCGCGTTATAGCAGTCCGAAAAGCGCGACACCCAGCGGAAGCGGCGGGGGTTGTGCCAGAAGGGCTTCTCCACGCACTCGTGCATAAGCTCAGGCTCAAGGCCACAGCAGTACTCCAGCCCGCGCATCGCATTGATGGGAGCAAAGAGAGAGTCGGTTTCGGCATGGGTGGCATCGGCACATCTTTCAAGATGCTCGATAAAATCGTCGTACATCTGCACCTCGTTGCCACAGCAGTACATCACCACAGAGGGGTGGCGGCGGCAGAAGCGCAGGATCTCGCACCATTCCTCATAGGAGGTGTAGTTCGGGCTTTCCACCTCCAGGAGAATGCCAAGCTCGTCGGCCGCCTGCATATACTGCTCGGTCGGGACGACGGTATGGAAACGGATATAGTTGAAGCCAAGCTCCTTGAATTTTTTCACGACCTCGCGGTAATAGGAAAGGTCGCGGCTCGGCCATACGGTCATGGGGTAATAGCAGTGCTCTGTCACACCCGCAAGATAGACAGGCTCACCGTTCAGAAGGAAGGAAAGGCCGCGCGCCGTCAAACGGCGAATGCCGAACTCTACGGTATGGGTCGCCTCCCCTGCCAGAAGGCAGAGGGTGTAGCGCTTCGGGCAATCGGGCGACCAAAGGGTCAGCCCCTCTGTCGGAAAGCTGAAGTCGCCGTCAGCCTCTCCCGAAAGAAGGACGGTGGCACCGTCCGTCACCCGCCAAAGGATATGCACCGGGGCATCGGCCTCCACGCGCACGTCGGCGGTGGTAAGGTCGGCACTTGTCAGAACGGCCGCCGCGCGGAGGGGCGAGCGGTAGACCCGCATCTCCACGTGATCCGAGATCCCACCCGTGTATTCCGAGGCGGCACGTGAGGTGATGCCTGTGACCCCCTCCCCGCCAAAGCCGGCCTGGCGATGGTTGGAGACGGCAAGCACAAGCTCGTTTTCCCCCACCTGCATCGCATCCCGCGGGACCTCGATCTCAAAATGGGTGGAATAGCCGACGTGGCGGCCGAGAAAGCGGCCGTTCAGCCAGGCGGAGAGCGCGATATGCACCTGCGGGAAGGAAAGCGTCACACGGTCGGCAAGGCTCTCCAGTGTAAGCGTGCGGCGGTAAAAGAAGGTGCCGTACACGTTCGGCAGGGCCATATCGGGCGCCGTGCCGACAATGGGATAGTGCTGTGCCCCGTACTCGGGGTTCACCCGCAGCTTGCCGTAAAAGCCGGTGCGCTGAAAGGCGGCGGTCATATCCTCAAAGTATCCGGGGATCGCCCCGGGGACGACCGATGCGGTCTTGCCAAGCTCGGGCACCGCCTCGGAGGTATAGTCCTCCTCGGTATAGTCCATAAGATACGCGCCGTCAAGAGAAAACGAATCGTAAAGCATACTTTACTCCTTTCGTCAAAAAGGAAGGATACGTCAGATCTTCAGCCCCTGCAGGGTATCGATCCGATACCGATCCATGACCTCGGGAAGTTCCTTGATGATATCGCGGCACACGTAGGGGTTTACAAGGTTGGCGGCGCCGATCTCCACGGCGGTGGCACCCGCCATCATCATCTCCAGCACATCCTCAGCAGTAGAAACACCGCCCATACCGATAACCGGTACAGACACGGCGTGTGCGACCTGGTAGACCATCCGCACGGCAACCGGGAAGATGGCAGGCCCGGAAAAGCCACCCATCGTATTGGCGATCACAGGGCGGCGGCGGGCAAGGTCGATGCGCATGCCAAGCATAGTGTTGATGAGGCTGATACCGTCAGCCCCCGCCGCCTCGCACGCCTTAGCGATCGAAACGATATCGGTGACGTTGGGAGAAAGCTTGATAAAGAGCGGCTTTTTTGTCACCGCGCGGACAGCGCGGGTGACCTCGGCGGCCGCTTCGGGCGAGGTGCCGAAGGACATACCGCCGCCATGGACGTTCGGGCAGGAGACGTTGACCTCAAACCAGCCGATCTCGGGGCAGGCGTCCAGCATCTCGACCGTCTCGCGGTATTCCTCGACCGAAAAGCCCGAAACGTTGGCCATCACCGGCTTATGAAAGACCCGGCGCATTTTGGGCAGCTCCTCCGAGATGACCCTCTCGACCCCGGGGTTCTGAAGCCCCACGGCGTTGATCATCCCTGCGGTGCACTCGGCAATGCGGGGGGTGGGATTGCCAAAGCGGGGCTCTCGGGTCGTCCCCTTGAAGGAAAAGGTACCGAGGATATTGATGTCGTAAAGCTCCGAGAACTCATACCCGAAGCCGAAGGTCCCGCTGGCGGGGATGATCGGATTGTCGATCGTAATACCCGCAAGATCTACCTTTAATCTTTCCACAGGATCTCCTCCTTTCTGAGTACGGGGCCCTCGCGGCAGATGCGCTTATAGCCGGTCACCGTCTTGCACGAGCAGCCCATGCAAGCACCAAAGCCACAGCCCATCCGCTCCTCAAAGCTATACTGCCCGGAGGTCGCGGTGGCGGCATGCAGGGCACGGAGCATAGGCTCGGGCCCGCAGGTGTAAAAGTAGGTATAGGGCGAATCGTCCAGCGCGGCGGTCACAAAGCCGGCCGTGCCGTGCGTGCCGTCCACCGTCGTCACGGTCACGTCGGCACCGAGGGCGCGGAATTCTTCCTCATAAAAGACCTCGGCGGCGGTATTAAAGCCGAGGATCACGCGGACACGGCACCCCGCGGCCAGAAGCTTCTTGGCCAGCATATAGAGGGGGGGCACACCGACCCCACCGCCGATGAGCAGGGGGGCATCCCCCGCCGCCTCGAGGTCATAGCCGTTGCCAAGGCCTGTGAGGATATCAAGCTCCTCGCCCGCCGTCATACGGCTCATTTTTTCGGTCCCCTTCCCTACCACCTTGTAAACAAGGGTCAGGCGGCCGCCCTCTGCGTCGCACACCGAGATGGGGCGGCGCAGAAAGAGCCCGTCAAGCAGAATATTGACGAACTGACCGGGGCGGGTGATATCCGAGATATCCCCCGCAAGCACCATACGGTATACGGTGTCGGTCAGGCGGGTGTTTTCAAGAATCTTAAAATAGCTCTGTCGCATGGCGTCACCTTACGAATCGATGGTGGACACGCGGTTGGTGGTCGCCTCAAGGACGTCCAGCACGATGCGGACGGTATCGAGGTTAGAGAAGAGCGTAACGCCGTTTTCAACCGCGCAACGGCGGATCTCCACACCGTCCTCATAATGAACGCCCGACAGGATGGCACGCGTGTTGATGATGTAGCTGACGTAGCCCGCGCGGATAGAGTCAAAGATCTCCTCGCTCCCCTCAAGCAGCTTCTTGCGGACGCGGGTGCGGATGCCATGCTCCTTGAGGAAGTTGGCGGTTCCGATGGTCGCCTCGATGTTGAAGCCCATATCGTAGAAGCGGCGGACAAGGGGCAGGGCCTCCTCCTTGTCTTCATCGGCAATGGTGACAAGCACCGTGCCGTAGTTCTGCAGCGACATACCGCCCGCAATGAGCGCCTTCTGCATGGCGCGGGGGAGCGTGTCGTCATAGCCGATGGCCTCACCCGTCGACTTCATCTCGGGCGAGAGGTAGGCGTCAAGACCGCGGATCTTACTGAACGAGAAGACCGGCACCTTGACGTACCAGCGCTTCTTCTCCTCGGGGTAAATGTCAAAGATACCAAGCTCCTTCAGGCTCTTGCCGAGAATGACCTCGGTGGCAATGTCGGCAAGGCTGTAGCCGGTCGCCTTCGAGAGGAAGGGAACGGTGCGCGAGGAGCGGGGGTTGACCTCG
>JAGBZZ010000288.1 GCA_017652965.1 Clostridia bacterium
AGCCACCTAAGGGCCCTACCGTCGTTATCATACCTGCCGTAAACAAGATCACCGGTCATGAAGATAAGATCAGGATTCGTCTGTGCCACAAGCGAGCGGATGTGGTTTCCGCATTGGCAATCGAAATTCTCCGCTCTCCAAGCCTTCATCTCCGACTTTGAGATATGATCGTCGCTTGGCAAAACAGATCCGTCACCGATCTGCGTGGTGTCTATTATTTGCGGATCGGTTATCTGCAATACCCTTACCTGCCCCTTGCCTCGGCTTTCGGGAAGCCGAACGACGAAATCGCACCCGAGCGCATTTTCATTTATAGAATAGTCCTTTTTCATATTCACCCTCGATTCATTAAGCTTTACCGGAGTCTTTCCACCGAATTCCTTTTCACCAAAGCACGCCGCGATAGCCAAGGTCAAATACTCTTGCTTTATGTCCGACCGTTTAAGTACTCATACCGCCTTCCTGTGTGATCATCATAACACATTTATATGTAGTTGTCAATCAATTTTCGCTGTCCTTTTGGGATATAACGATTGCGAGATTTCTTAGTAGTCTATTTCTTTTTTTCTCCCATTCCCCTGCTACGCAGTCTTACCTCATTTGCCACGCAGAGTGTTACGCAATAAACTTTTTAGGCTCGCTTTTGGTCTAAAATATCCCGTAAGTTATGCACGGATTTCCATGCAAAAATTGCACTTTCGGTCATAAATTATATACGAAAAAGTTCGCAAGTTCAAGTCTTGTCACTCAGAACAACTCGGAAAACTGCCGAAACGTTCTCTCTCTTTTTCTCTTATGGGGGCTTTAGTAGCCAAGCTCCTCGTTGATAAGCAGGATCTCGTAGTGCGGGCCGCGGGGCGGGCGATCCATGATCACCGTGGCACGGCAGATCCGCTCGGGCGAGGAGCAGTTCATACACCGCCCGGCCGTCACGCAGGGCGTGTGCCTTTCAAGCCGTGCGGCGTTCTTGGGGGCGGCCACGTTCTTCGCCCGCAGGAGGGCTTCCTCAAGGGTCGCAGCGACCTTCTGACGGCCGATCACGAGATACACCGCCTCGTGTCCGTAAAGAATACTTGACACGCGATTGCAGTTGCCGTCAATGTTGACGATCTCCCCCGTCTCGGCGATGGCGTTGACCGAGGAAAGGTAGACGTCTGCCTCGGCGGCCGCGGCCAGCATCTCGGGGACGGTGCGCCCCTCTGTCGGCTCCCAGTGCCAGATCAGTTCGTTGTGGGCGGCAAGGCGGGGGGCAAGCTGAAGCTCCTTGAGCGTGATGCTGCCTCCCATGCCGACCCTCCTTTGGTCGATGGCGGCATCCAGGTAATCGGCGGCCTCGCGGCGGTTTTCAAAGAGGTGGGCGGTATAACCGAGCTTTTCTAAGTTTTCCTTCAAGAGTGTAAGTGACATGGCAAAAGGCCTCCTTTTTTACCTACAGTATAGCGCGCACAGCGGCGAAAGTCAAGAAAAATAAAAGAGGAGGGAAGGCTTGACAAAGCCGTGCCGCTTTATTATAATGACATTGAAGATTCATAAGCAGGGAGGATATACCGTGAAAGAGATCAATTATCAATTCCGTGAGCGGCTTTCGGTGGTTCACCGTGCTGATCGCCGCGATCCCGATGCCCGCCTGCGCGCAGGGGAATTCGAGATCGACAGCCGTTATCTTATCGTTCTGCCGGAGGGTGGCGACGTCGTTTTGAAGAACGCCGCGCGTGACCTTGAGGACTATTTCTTTACCTCAATGCGCCTATCCCTGCGCGTGGTGCGCGAGGGGGAGGAGGGGGATGCCCCCCGCATCGTCTACGGCATTGACACCGCCCTGCCCGAAAACTCCTACCGCATCTCTGCCAAGGAGGGGCAGATCCTGCTTTTTGGTAGGAATGCCCGTATGGCGGCCGCGGCAGGCTATTATCTGGAGGATCTTCTTAACCTGCGTGAGGCACCCTATCTTTCCTTGACGGATGCCGTGCGCACCTCGCTCTATAGCCCCCGTATGGCGCACTCGGGCTATGGCCTCGATATGTACCCGACCGAGCATATCGTGGCGCTTGCGCACCTGGGGGTCACGGCACTGCTCGTCTTTATCAAGGACGTGGACATCACCCCCCACGGCTATCACGATTTCAACGATCTTTGCCGCCGTGCCGCGGCGGTGGGCGTGGACGTGTACGCCTATTGCTACTTTGCCAACAAGCTGCATCCCGAGGACGCGGGGGCAGAGGAGTTTTACGAAAAGCTGTACGGCGGCTTCTTTGACCGTTGCCCCTATTTCAAGGGTCTTGTCTTCGTAGGGGAGTCCTGCGAATTCCCAAGCAAGGATCCGAACACCACCGGCATCCGGCGGCTTGATAACCGCGATGAGAACGGAAAGCCCCTGGTGACGGGCAAGCCGAACCCCGGCTGGTGGCCGTGCTATGACTATCCCATCTGGCTGAACCTTGTCAAGCGCATCGTGCGTAAGCGTTGCCCGGATATCGACATTGTGTTCTGGTCCTATAACTGGAACCGCGCCCCCGCCGAGGCGCGCAAGGCGCTGATCGATGCCCTGCCGAAGGACGTGGCCCTGCAGGCCACCTTTGAGATGGGGGATACCGTGGTGCGCGGCGGCTTTGAGCATAAGGTGGCAGACTATACCCTTTACAACGTCGGCCCCAGCGGCTATTTCAGCAGTGAGGCCGAGTATGCCGCCGAGAACGGCCTTCGCTTCTATTCGATGACCAACACCGGCGGGCGCACCTGGGACGTGGGCTGTGCCCCCTATCTGCCCGCGCCCTACCGCTGGATGGAGCGCTACGAAAAAATGCGGGAGGCGCACGACGGCTTTGGCCTGCACGGCACGATGGAGTGCCATCACTACGGCTTTTATCCCTCCTTTATCTCAGAGCTTGCCAAGTGGGCCTTCTACAGCCCCACCCCGGATCTTCACGAGGTGCTTGCCGCCATCGTGGATCGCGATTTCGGAAGTGCGGGGCGTGAGCGGGTGCTGAGGGCCTACCGCCTCTTTGGGGATGCCATCCACAGGATGCCCGCCAAGAACCACGATCAGTACGGCCCCGCCCGCATCGGCCCCTCCTATCCCCTTGTGCTGTTTGAAAATACCGACCTGGAGATCCCCACCGTCCCGTACGCCCACTTTGGCGGAAATCGGATCACCAACCCGGTGTACGCCAAGCAGAGCTGGGGTAGGGTCTTTGGGATCCACACAAACGAAGCGGCCACCCGCCTGTTTGTGGATGAGCTGGAGGGCTTCCGCGAGGCCGCCCGCCTCTTTGACGAGGGCTGCCGCCTGCTTGGTGAGGCGATCGCGCTGGCGCCCGCCCGCAAGCAGGAGGAAGCACGCCGCATCCTTGCCCTTGCCACCTTTATCCGCAACACCTGCCGTACGGTGGTCAACGTGAAGGAATTCTTCCTGCGTAAGGAGCTGCTTCTCGATAGCCACGGGGAGGAGCGCAACCGCTTAGTGGACGAGATGCTAGAGATCTGCCGCCGTGAGGATGCCAACGCGCGTGACACCATCCCTGCGGTGGAGTATGATTCGGCCCTTGGCTATGAGCCGAGCATGGAATACATGTGCGACCGCGCCCACATCGAGTGGAAGCTTGCCCTGCTTGCGGACGTTATGGAAAAGGAGCTGCCCTCGTATTACGAGAAATAAATGAAAGAAGAAAAAGGAGATAAACTGCGAAAACAGTATATCTCCTTTTTTGCGGCTATGCCCAAATCTGCCCCCCTTTTTTGGGGTGGATATGTATTCGCTCTACAAAAGGTGCAGCTCCTCGGCAATGCGATGCTGGGCATCCCGCTTGCGGCGTTTATAGGTGCCCTCGCTCAGAAAATAGAGCTGGGTGCGGCGTGCCCCGCGGCGCGCGCCGATGTCACGGCGGATATCGGCGCGAATGCCGACCTCGCAGGTCTCGGCAACGGCACGGTCGATCCCGCGATTGAGAGATTCAAACACCGAAAGGACGTCGGGCGTGGCCGCCCCACGGCGCAGGATGCGCTCGCGGCGGTCATAGTCGGCACACAGGGCAATCACCAGCTGGCGCAACTCGGCGGGTAGCTTTTGCGGCGCGGATACCGTCATATACCGAACACCGCCCCGCGCAAAAGTGTAAGGGTGTCGGCAAGCTCCTCCGATAACCCGTCGGTACGCGCCCACAGCTCCTCAAAGGTACGCTTGACCTCCTCGCAGTCGGCCACCACCGCATCCAGGACAAGAAGCGCCTCGGGCGAGCTTTCCTCCCGCTCGCTAAGGGCCAGCCACTCCTCCTTGACCTCCTCGGCCTCGTGCATTCTTTCTTCTGTCTTTTGCAAAAGAGAGCGGATAGATCGCATCTCCTCGCGAATATCGGCGGGGTCACGATACAGTATCCCGCCACGGTGCCCTGCGGTGCAGGGAATATAATGATACATACAAGCACTCCTTTCTCGTGTCACTCAATAGGTGACTTTGATCCCAAAATAATGCGCCGAGCCTCCGAAAATATCGAAAAGCGGCGCCGAACATGGTGTGTGTGGAACCTGTTACGTGACTATTATAACAGACGAAAAGTCACGTGTCAAGTGATTTTTTAAAGATTTTTTCAAAAAATACTTGATTTTTTCGCGTTTTGTGTTACAATGGAGGGGAAAACACTATGGGAGGGAAGCCATGACAAAGGGAGAACGCATTCGCACGCGCCGCCGTGAGCTGGGGCTGACGCTGGAGGCGGTGGCCGCCGCGGCCGATACCAGTAAGCAAACGGTGCAACGCTATGAAAACGGGGTGATCGAAAACATCCCGGATGTCCGCCTGGAGGCGATCGCCAAAGCACTGAACACCACCCCCGCGTATCTGATGGGATGGGAGGAGGCCGCCGCACCGCACCCCGCCCTGCGCCCCCTGCGCCGCCGCGCTGTCCCCCTGCTTGGGAAGATCGCGTGTGGGGTGCCCATCTATGCCGAGGAGGATTTCTGCGGCTATGAGATGGCGGGCGAAGGGGTAGATGCCGACTTCTGCCTGCGCGCCGAGGGGGACAGTATGATAGGCGCGCGCATCCACGATGGGGACATTGTCTTTGTCAAAGCCTGTGACAGCCTGGAAAACGGCGAGATCGGCGTGGTGGTGATCGGCGAGGAGGCGACCCTTAAGCGGGTATACTACGATCGCCCGGGGCAAAAGCTGATCCTGACCCCTGAGAACCCGCGCTATGCCCCCCTGGTCTTTACCGGGGAGGAGTTGGATACCGTCAAGATCCTCGGGCGGGCGGTGGCCTTTCAAAGCCTTGTGCGCTGAAGGGCAGGGAAGCCCCCCTTTCGCAATTTCTTCCGAAAAATACATCCCCTTCCTTGACGGGAGGGGAACTTCGTGGTATAATAAATGGGATATAGAAAAAACGGAGGACACTCTAAATGAAGCTCAATTATAAAAAGACCATATGCGTCGGCTTTGCCTTTTTCCTCATTTCGATGTTCTGGCAGGCCTACGATACCCTCATCCCGAAGATCCTGACCGATAAGTTCGGCATGGCGCAGACCTGGTCGGGTATGATCATGGCGCTGGATAACCTCATCGCCCTGTTCCTTCTGCCCATCTTCGGGGCGATCTCGGACAGAAGCCGCTCGCGCTTTGGCCGCAGAACCCCGTACATCGTGGTCGGCACGCTGTGTGCCTCGGTCTCCTTCTTTGCCCTTTCCTTTATCGATGCCTGGCAGAAGGCCAACCTTGGCAACCTTACCGCCGCCGTCCCCAGCGACGTGCGCCTCTCGCTTGCCTGGCAGATCACGGCCGAGAACCCCGTGACCCTCGTATTCTTCATTCTTCTTCTGCTTGTGACTCTCTTGTCAATGGCGATCTTCCGTTCGCCCGCCGTCGCCCTGATGCCCGACGTGACGGTCAAGCCCCTGCGCAGTAAGGCCAATGCCATCATCAACCTGATGGGCACGGCAGGCGGTATCATCGTCCTGGCGCTTGGCATCGTGTTTGGCACCGGTAAGGCCGAAAACGTGCTGATGGGCTACTCCACCTTCATCGGGGTTGTGGTGCTTCTGATGCTGGCGGCGCTGGTCGTCTTCCTCTTTACCGTGAAAGAGCCGAAGCTGGTTGCCGAGATGGAGGCCGAAAGCCGCCGCCTCGGGATTGATGAAAAGAAGGAGGCCGAGGAGGCCGAGGCCGAGCTTGCCAAGACCCGTGGCGTGAAGCTTGACCGCCCGCATCTTATCTCGCTCCTTCTGATCCTTGCCTCTGTGGCACTTTGGTACATCGGCTACAACGCCGTTACCAGTAAGTATTCGGTCTATGCCGGTGACGTTCTGAAGATGGACTACAACACCACCCTGATCATCGCGCAGGCCGCGGCCGTGGTGGCGTACATCCCTGCCGGTATCGTGGCCACCAAGCTTGGCCGCCGCAAGACCATCCTTGGCGGTATCGTCCTTCTGTTCTGCGCCTTCCTGGCCGCCTCCTTCCTGCGTGAGGATAGCTCGCCCCTGCTTCTTAACTTCCTCTTCATCCTCGCGGGGATCGGTTGGGCGACCATCAACGTCAACTCCTTCCCGATGGTGGTAGAGCTTTCGAAGGCCGCCGACGTTGGCCGTTACACCGGCTTCTACTACACCGCCTCGATGTCGGCGCAGATCCTGACGCCCGTGCTCAGCGGTGTTCTGATGGATGCCATCGATATGCGCATCCTGTTCCCGTATGCCGCTATCTTCGTTGCCTTCTCGTTTGTGACGATGCTCTTTGTCCGTCACGGGGATGCCAAGCCCACCGAGAACGGCTCGCTTCTTGAGCAGCTTGGCGCTGATGACTAAGGAGGGGATCGCTTGAAATTTGAGATCGTTGCTACCTGCCTTTTCGGGCTTGAGCATCTTCTCGGCGAGGAGATCGATGCCCTCGGATACGAGCGCACCTCTACCATTGACGGCCGCGTGACCTTTCGTGGCGATGCCGAGGCGGTTGCCCTTGCCAACGTATTTCTCCGCTATGCCGAGCATATCTATATCAAGCTTGGCTCCTTCCGTGCTACCAGCTTTGATGGCCTCTTTGAGGGGGTGCGCGACCTGCCCTTTGAGGCCTTCATCGGGCGGGAGGATGCCTTCCCCGTTAAGGGGCATTCCATCAACTCCACCCTGCATTCGATCCCCGATTGCCAGAAGATCATCAAAAAGGCGATCGCCACCCGGCTGACCGAAAAGTACGGCATCCGCTGGTTCCCCGAAACCGGCATCACCTATCGGGTCGAATTCTTTATTCTGAAGGATGAGGCCACCCTGATGATCGACACCTCGGGCGAGCCGCTTTACAAGCGCGGCTACCGCCAAAAGACCGGGCCCGCCCCCCTGCGTGAGACGCTGGCCGCCGCCATGGCCGCCATCAGCCGCCCGCGTGAGGAGGTGCTGTTCTGGGATCCGATGTGCGGCAGCGGTACCATTGCCATTGAGGCGGCCATGCTCCAGAACAACATTGCCCCCGGGGCGCACCGCGCCTTCGCGGCCGAGCAGTTCCCGGCGGTCGGCCGTGCGCTGTTTGCTTCGGCAAGGGAAGAAGCCGCCGACCTTGTGACCCATACCGGCTTTGAGGCCTTTGCCTCGGATATCGACGGGGAGATGGTGGCCGCCGCAGAAGCCAATGCCCGTGCGGCGGGGGTTGCCGACACTGTGCGTGTCTTTACCGCCGATGCCACCAAGATCACCTCGGACGGCCGCCGCGGCACCATCGTGACCAATCCCCCCTATGGCCAGCGCCTTGGCGAGCGCCGCGCCGTGGAGACCCTGTACCGCGAGATCGGCGTGCGCTTCCGCGCGCTTTCTCCCTGGCAGGTGTACGTCATCACGTCGGATCAGGATTTTGAGTATTACTACGGCAAAAAGGCCGACAAAAAGAGAAAGCTGTATAACGGCATGATCCCCTGCTCGCTCTATCAGTTCTTCAAAAGCGACAAGAAGTAAAGGGTCACCGTATTTCGGCACAACCGAAAAAAGAGGAATTATGGTTTTTCATAGTTCCTCTTTTTCGTTTACCAAAAAAGAGGAGCCGTGCGGTTGCATAGCTCCTCCTTCGCCCAAAAGGCTATTTTGCGTAAACAATACGTTACTGTCAGCGGCTTTCGTACCACTTCTTGGCGGCGGCAAGGGTCTCGGCGCCGGCGCGATGGATGTGCATCCAGTCGGGGTCGGTGCGCTCCCAGGACGACTGCATGATACCAAAGAGATGCTCCTCCGAGATATGCTCGACAGCGTACTTGGTCAGCCCTTCGATGTTCTCGCGGCAGCCGAAGATGCTGCCCGTCGGCACTTGGTCAAAGCCGGCGGCATCCAGCTTGTCAAAAAGGGCAAGCTGGCGCTTTTGCGTTTCGCTTGTTTCCTCGTCGGCAAACTTGCCGCTGTAGTACCAGTTGTTCTGCAGGACCTCGCGCGGCATCTTTTGGAAGAACAGCTCCTCGTTGTTCCAACCGTAATCCGACCAGATCCACGGGCGGGCGTTGTTCCGCTCTACACATTCGACAAGATAATAGAAGTCATGCCACCAAAGGTCGTACTGACGGACAACGCAATAGTTTTGGAAGCGCTGGTTGGCGGCCGTTTCCTCGTCCATCCCCAGGTGGAAGTGGGCGGGGCGGAAGACCTCGCATACCTCGTCGATCACGTCGCGGCAGACCTCGTAATAGGGCTTGGTGGAAAGCATGCGCGAGTATTCCCCCAGCCAAACGTCATGGCAGGCAGAGAAATTCAGCTTCGGGATCAGCTCAAAGCCCATAGCGCGAAGGCGCTCGGCCTCGGCGCGCATGGTCTCGTGATCCCAGCTACCCTTCACGTTGATCTCGGGATGCCGCTCATAGCGGAGGGCCTCACCAATGTCAATGACCAGGGTGTTGACCCCAATGTCACGAAGCATCTCGGTATGCTCGTTCCACGCGCCTCTGTCAAAGAGGAAGGTCTCGGAGGCCGAGGGGGTCGAGCGATGCTCGCGGTGGCGGGTGTTGCCCACGTCGTTCCACATATTCGAGCCAAGCTGGATAAAGTAGGTCCACATAAAGGGCTTGCTTGCCATAATACACACTCCTTATTCCTTTACCGACACGGTCGGCGGTTTTACCTGTATGATAGCATAAGGTGTGGGGGTTGTCAAGGGATACGGTATAAAAAGACGAAAAGAGGGAAAACTGATAAAAAGCCTTTTTGGGGGTGTATGGGATGGGAGAGCTGACACAGGATTACCGCGCGAATATTTCGGCGCTTTCCGCCGCCCTGCGGGTGGACGAGAGCTTTGACGTTTGCCGCCGCCGTCTGCTTGTCGGGCAGGATGAGCTGACCGCCTTTTTTATTGACGGCTTTGTCAAGGATACGGCCGTGCAAAAGATGTTTCAGTCCTTTTTGGACGGGGCGGCCCTGCCAAGGGGCGAGGAGGCGGCACGCCTGTTTATGGACGGGCGCGTGCCGTACGTAGAGGTGGAGCTGTGCCACGAGCTTGAGGGCTTGACGCTTTGGGTGCTTTCGGGGGCGCTTGTGCTGCTTGGCAGTACCTTTGGGGCAGAGGCGATCGTGATCGATGCGCGCACCTACCCCGCCCGCCTGCCCGAGGAGCCGGACAGCGACCGCGCGATGCAGGGGGCAAAGGACGGCTTTGTCGAGACCCTGATCTTCAATACCGTCCTCCTTCGCCGCCGCCTGCGTGACCCGCGCCTTACCATGCGTCATCTAAGCCTCCAGGGCTCGTCCCGCACCGACGTGGTGGTGGCCTATCTTGACGGGGTGGCAGACCCCGCCACGGTCAGTGAGGTGACAGGGCGCCTGCAGGCGGCGCATCCCTCCTCCCTGACGATGGGCTACCAGAGCCTTGCCGAGTGCCTTATCCCGCGCCACTGGTATAACCCCTTTCCCAAGATCCGCACCCTGGAGCGGCCGGATGCCGCCGCCGCCCACCTTGCCGAGGGGAGCGTCCTTGTCCTGTGTGACACCTCCCCCCAGGTGATGGTATTGCCGACCTCGATCTTTGATTTTATGCAGGAGACCGACGATTACTATTTTCCACCGCTGACAGGCACCTATCTGCGCCTTGTCCGCCAGGCGGTGCTTCTTTTGGCCTTGATCTTTACCCCGCTTTGGTATCTTGCCGTCCGCCATGCCGCGCTTTTGCCGCCCTGGCTTACCTTTATCGTGCCCGAGGAGCCCGGGGGATTGCCGCTCCTTCTCCAGCTGTTCCTGGCTGAGCTGGCCATAGACGGGCTGAAGCTTGCCTCTATGAACACCCCCGACCGCTTGGCCAGCTCTATGAGTGTGGTAGGGGGCTTGATCCTTGGGGATTTTGCCGTCCGTGCGGGGTGGCTTTCGGGCGAGGTCATCCTTTATATGGCGCTTGTGGCCGTGGCGGGCTTTGCCCAGCAGAATTATGAGCTGGGGTATGCCCTCAAATTTATGCGGATGCTGATACTGGCGCTTTGCGGGCTTTTGGATATTGTCGGCTTTGTCCTTGGGCTTATCCTCACGCTTTTGCTGGTGGCCGGCAACCGTACCCTGCCCGTCGGGCGCGGATATCTTTACCCGCTTCTCCCGTTTGACGGCCGCGCCCTGTGCCGCCTTGTCCTCCGTTTGCCCAAAAATGACCGAGGAAAAATAAAAAGCAGAAAGAAAAATGCAAAAACCCCTTGACAAAATGACAAAACATGCTATAATATGAAAGTACCGCGCAATCGGTATTTCATATTGCGGCATCGCCAAGCGGTAAGGCAACGGACTCTGACTCCGTCATTACCTAGGTTCGAATCCTAGTGCCGCAGCCAAGGACAAGGCACCCCAAAAGGGGTGCTTTTTCTTGTCCTTGGCTGCGGCACTAGGCCGCTCGTCCTCAGTTCCTTGCGCCGAAGCGCAAGGAATAGGTTCGATTTCGAGCCAAAGGCGACGGGAGCTCGCTCACGGTCGCCGCGGCGAAGAAAGCTCGCCGCAGGCGAGCAATCCTCCTCCGAGCGTTCCCGCCTCAACTAATTTAACTACCTTTTCGGAGATCTGCAAATGCAGTTGATTCTTTGATGTGAATGCTGTATAATAGGCTTAACGAATTGTTGGGAGTTAAAAATGATCAAAGCTATTATTTTCGATCTTGACCACACGTTGTATGATCGATATAAGACTCACGAACAGATAGTTGACAAGTACTTTTATGAAACAATGTTCAAGCCGGATATCGATCCTGAGTTTGCTAAAAAAGAGTGGATTTTTGCGGACAAAAATTTCATTCACTTTGGTTGGGGCAAGGTGCTCGAGTACCTTAAAGGGAAGGGCATCGTGAAAGACGGAGTGACCGAGGAAAACGTTGTTTTTGATTACATACTCCCTCTTTTTACGAAGGTGGCCGTTCCTTTTGATTTTGTCATTCCAACACTGAGTGAGCTTCGCCGTGATTATAAAATCGGGCTCATTACAAACGGAGAGCACGAGCTTCAGGCGAAGAAAATAGAAATGCTTGGAATCAGAGATCTTTTCGATGAAATCATCATATCCGACGACTACGGTGTGAGAAAACCCGACATTAGGCTGTATGAAATAATGTCAAAAACTCTCGGCATCGCTCCGTGTGAAATGCTTTACGTTGGAGATCACCCCAAAAATGACGTAGATGCGTCAAGAAAAGCAGGATATATTCCCGTTTGGGTGAAAACCACAGGCACTTGGGTATATTCGGATATCGAAAAGCCCGAGTTGCAGATAGAAACCGTAGCAGAGCTCCCGGGGCTTCTCAAAAAATGAATTGATGCTTTGTCCTTCGCGCAGCCTCACGCCCTCTCCTGCAAATGCCGTTGCTTTTCGGGCGGGGATGTGCTATACTATATGAGGTGCGCGTCTGTCTGCTCGCAAGCAAGCGCGAACGACTATATTTCAAAACATGTGCGAAAATCTTTGATTTTCGGAGTGGTGCCATCAAGCAACACGTGTTAATTTCGCTTGTTGCGAAATTAACCGCACATAGATTATACTAAACGCAGAAGGTGGTGACGATACGTTTGGAAAAAGCAAAAAAGAACATTATAAACAAAGAAATTATGGTCAAAGAGCTTCAAGAGCAAAATAAAAAAAGCTCAATCGTTTTGTTTATCATAGCAATCGTTTGTGTGATGGCGGTGAGCTGTATGTCTTTGATAGTCTATTTTTTTGGATTAAGGAATAGTGAAATCGGCAC
>JAGBZZ010000289.1 GCA_017652965.1 Clostridia bacterium
GCACGGCATCCGCGAGGAGGTCGGCTGGCACCACGTATGGGGGATGGCGGCCTCGGCCGAGGAGAAGGATTACGTCCATTGCCTGCGGCGCGCAGTCCTGGCTGAGGACAGCGCGGCCAGCTTCCATATCTGCCAGGTCGCCGCTTGGGAGCGGCAGTACGAAAACGGGGAAGCCCTGCATCCGACCTATGCGGCGGCGCGGGAGTTTGCGGCCGATATTATCGTAGTGCGGTGCATCGAAAACTGCACGCATAAGGATTTCGACCATGCCCTGTTTAGCGGGCAGCTTGCCTCGCTCATCGATTACCTCGACAAAGAGAAAAAGGCCTCCCTCATCGTCACCACAAGCTTCTGGCCGCACCCGGGGGACAGCGCCCTGCGCGCCTTCGCAAGGATGCGAGGGTGCCCCTGCATCGAGCTTGGCGACCTTGGCACAGACGATGCCATGAAGGCGATCGGCCTTTTTGAGCATCGGGGTGTTGCCAACCACCCGGGCGACCTCGGTATGCAGAGGATCGCCGAGCGGATCGAGCCCCATCTTCTTTCTCTTGTACGGCAGAAAAAGGCCGAAAAGCAAGGGAATGTGTGAATTTAACGATAGGGAAGGCACAAAATGAAAAGAAAACCTTACAAAGAGCTAGACCCCTCCGTCATGACGGCGGAGGAGAAGCTTGGGCTTCTCCTCTGTGCCCAGCTGAACCACGGTGAAAAGGATCTTGAGTACACGCTTACCATGATCCGCGAGCGCCGCCTTGGCGCTGTGTGGGTCCCCTTTCATCAGAAAAACCGCGATGAGGTTTTGCGCCGCGTGCATGAGGCGGCCGATTATCCGATCCTCATCCTTTGCGATGCCGAGTGTGGCTATCCCGGCTACGAGATCCCGGCGGCCATCGCGCTTTCGGCCGCAAACGAAAGGGCAGAGTACGCCCGCGCCTTCGGCCGTCTGACCGCCACCTGCTATTCCCGCCTTGGCTACAATACCATCTGCAGCCCGATCTTAGATCGGCGCACCTTCAATGCCCCCTGCGGCGGCACGACGCGGATCCTAAGCCCCGATAAGGAGGTCTGCGCCCGCCTTGCCGCCGAGATCTGCCGTGGCCTGCACGAGGGCGGCACCCTTTCGGTTGCCAAGCATTATCCCTCGCCCCAGCATTCAAGACCCTACGACACCCATATGCGGGAGGGCTACGCCGCCGACACCCGTGAAGAGCTTCTTGAGGATGGGCTTTACCCCTACCGCAGGCTCTCTGAGGAGGATCTTATCGACGGCGTGATGGTGGGGCACGTGTGCCTGCCGAATATCGACCCTGATCGCCCCGCCTCGCTCTCCCGCCGTGTCACCGACATCCTGCGTGAGTGCGGCTTCCGCGGCTTTTACGTGACCGATGCCCTTATGATGATGGGGGTTGCCATGCAGTACGGTGCGCACAGGCCGACAGCCATGGCCGTGGCCGCGGGATGCGACCTGCCCCTGCCGTGGGAGATCACCAACCGCGAGGCCTATGAGGTGCTTCTGGAGGGCTACCGCGACGGCACCATTACCGAGGAACAGCTGAACCTTTCGGTCGGGCGTGTGCTTTCTGCCCAGCACAGGGTCGCGCTTTTGCCGCAGGAGCCCGCGATCCGGGACGAGGACGTCGCGCATGTTGCGCGCATCGGGCGTGAGTGCATCTCGGGGGTGATCGAGGAGGGGCTTCTCCCCTCTATTTCGCGTGATGGCAAGCACCTCTTTATCCTTATGGTGGATATCGCCATGCGGTGCGACGAGGAGTTTGACGCCTTTGCCGTGGATTGGTATAAGCCGAAGAAGATCGAGGCCGAGATCCGCGCGCTCTTCCCGAATTCCGAGGTGGTCACCCACCCCAACTTCCCCAATCAGAAGCAAAACTACTTCCTCCTCAAAAGGCAGGAGGGGTACGAGGATATCGTCTATATCACCTACTACAAAAGCGAGGCCTTTACAGGCAAGGAGTGTCTGACCCGCCGTACGGTGGATCTTTTGGACGCCCTGCAGTGCAAGGGGCGGATCGCGGCGCATCTGCACTTCGGCAATCCCTTTGTGGCTACCGATGCCCCCTATATCCCCCGTGTGCTTTTAGGGCTTGGCAGTGAGGGCTGCATATCCCATACCCTGAGGATCCTGGCGGGGGATGCCCCGCTTCTCGGGAAGCAGCCCTTTGCGGAATACCTCAGCTTCCATAAGCCGGGGGATCTTCTTTAAGAAAGGATAGGATGCCGTATGGAACACACGAAGATCTTTGAAAAGGACGCACGGGTCGCCTTTATCGGTGATTCGATCACCCACAACGGCCTGTACGTCGAGTATATCCAGCACTACTATGCATCCCACCTGCCCGACCGCCGCGTGCGGGTCTATAACCTCGGCATCGGTGGGGATGCCGCCGCCCATTCGCTGGGGCGGATCGAGGATATGCTGTCGGTCGAGCCGACCGAGGTGGTGGTCACCTTCTGCGGCAACGACCTTGGCCTTGCGCATTACGGCCAAAGCCCAAGCGATGAGGATCTTGCCAAGCGTGCCGAGCGCCGCCGTGCCCATACCGAGGGGATGGTGCGCCTGGTGGAAAGGCTTCTTTCCCACGGCCTGCCCGTTACGCTTTGCTCGGCCATCGGGCGGGACGAGTACACCCCCGGCACAGAGGGGATCTGCAGCTATGGGGCGACCGATGCCCTCCGCGAAATGTACGAATGCGACCTTGCCGCCCTTCTGGGGCGCTTGAAGAACACGGTCGATTACCTTTTTCCCATCATGTCCCTGCAGGAGGCGCTGGTCGCCTCGGGATGTGGGACGCTCTTCCGTGTCGATCGCTCGCACGTCAATGACCTCGGCCAGGCCATCATGGCCAGGATCTTCCTCCGCGCCCAGGGGCTTCCGGTGGCCGTCCCCACAGTCTCCGATCTTCTCCTCGGCTGGCAGGAGCAGCCCCTGCCCGAGGGCTTGCACCGCCGCCGCAATGCGGGGCTTCGCTGGCGGGATCTTGCCTGGGTCTATCCGCATCAGAAGGACAGGACCCCGGATATGACCCTTGCCGAGCGGCTCGCCTTCTGGCGGCAGGAGCTTACGCGCGGGGATCTGCCCCCGTACTTTGTGAAGATGTACACAAACTACGTGGAAAACGCCGAAAAAGAGCCCGAGTACGTGGCCGAGTATCACGCCCTTTCCGAGGCGCTGTACGCCACCTCATCGGAGGATTCCGCCGCCGCGCGCGAGGTTCTTCGCATCTGATCCTGCCGTCCTTGCGTATCGCCATACAAAAAAGAAAAAACAGCCGATGAGGGAGCGTGTCCCCGATTTTCGGCTGTTTTTTCGTGTTATGGGGTCATAAGATGCATGACCTCGTCGCTCTGCTCACCGCAAAGGGCGAGGAGCTCTCTGGCGGTGGCGGCGGGGTCGTAGGTGGTGTAATGCACCGTAACGGTGTCGCCCTCGGCGATCAGCGGGATGCCCGCCGTACGCACGGCACGCTTGAAGGAGACCACCACGCAGGAATTGGGCCAAAGCACGTCCCGCAGCTCCATCCCCACCACAAAGGCGTCCTCCGTGACCGTCAGCGGTACCTCCACGGCGACCGCGCACTTTCCTTTTTTGATCTTGCGGATCTTGGCATGAATGACCGTGTCGGTCAGATCCTCAAGCCCCGAGGACTCGGCAATCAGAAGTGCTACGGTCATGGCCACGAGGATAGAGAGGATGTTGTGGATCCCGCCCAGTGCCTCAATGGCAAAGATGCAGGCGGTCAGCGGTATGCGTGAGGTAGCCCCCAAAAAGGCGGTGATCCCGGTGACCACCATAAGCAGGTAAAGCTCCGCGCCGATAGCCCCGAGCGCGATCAGGGCGTCGGCACAGATCGCCCCGATGATCGCCCCAAAGGCAAGCGTGGGCAGAAAGATGCCGCCCGTCGCCCCCGAGGTGTTGGAGACGGTCATGCCGATGGCACGCACAAGGAAGAGAAGAAGCAGAAGATGCACGGCCGCCCCCGGGGTAAAGAGGGCATCGACCAGTGCGTGCCCCGTGCCAAGCGCATCGGCAAAGAAGAAGCCGACTATGGCGGTAAGCGCGAAAAGCAGGGGCAAAAGGATGCGTGAAGGGATCCTTTTATGGACGGCGCGCATCAGATGGTCAACAAGGTGGTAAAGGTGGGTAAAGAGGATGGAGACGATCCCGGCCGCGATCCCGACAAGAAGCGGGGCAAAAAGAAGGCGGGGCGGGATGGCGGCGATATCGGGGACGTGGAAGAACCCCACCGTGCCGATGCCAAGCGAGGCCAGCGCATGGGTCGTGGCCTGTGCCGAGGCAACCGCCACGGCGGCCACGCTTAAAAGCAGGGGGGAGAAGTGCTTGTGCAGCTCCTCAACCGAAAATACAATAGCGCTGATGGGAGATGCGGTAGCGATCGAAAAACCGGCCGAGGCGCCCCCCGTCATAATATAGCGCCGCCAGCCCCGCCGCTTTTTACGGCTGAGGCAGGATGTGACCCCATCGCCGACGGCCGTGCCCATCTGCACGCACGGCCCCTCTGTGCCGAGGGGAAGCCCGCCAAGAAAGGTCAGAAGGGCGGATATCGGCAGAAGGAGGATGCCGGCAACCCAGCGAAAGCCAACGATCCCGCGGATCGCGGCGACAGAGGTGGGGATCCCACCCCCACGGCAGTTGTGTGAAAGCGAAAGCACAAGGCTTTCGAGAAGGCCGCAGGCGGCCGCCCCGAGGATAAGAAGGGGTAACCATATCGGCGCCTCCCGCACGGCGGCATAGGCCGAAAGCGAAAGCGAGATCCCAAGCTCTGCCAAAAGCTTGAAGGCCGTGACGAGGACGGCCGAAACGGCACCCGTCACCGCCGCAAAGGCAAAGCAGGGCAAAAGCATGCCGCATATATGATGATACAGTCTTTTCTTCATGACAGCTCCCATACTCATAAAAACGTACAGCCGATTATAGCACATCCGACAGCAAAATGCAATCGGCAATCTGTGAAAAAACCGCGCCCCCGCACAGAGGATCTTTGTAGGATCCCGGCACCGAGGGGTAAAAGCCGTCCTTGACGCAATTTGTTCGTGCAAAGCCCTTGCGTTTTTTCGGAAAACGCGATACAATAGAGAGGATAGAACAATACGAACGGAGACACGGTATGCAAGCTACGGAAATTCGCTTTGCCGAGGTGGGCGACACCCCACTGATCCTCGGCTTTATCAAGGAGCTGGCGGCCTACGAGAAAATGTCGGATCTTGTGGTGGCCGATGAGGCTCTTCTTTCCGAGTGGATCTTTGAGAAGAAAAAGGCGGAGGTCATCTTCGCCATGGAGGGGGGACGTGAGGTCGGCTTTGCCCTCTTCTTTCATAACTTCTCCACCGTCCTCGGGCGGGCGGGGATCTACCTTGAGGATCTGTACGTCGCCCCCGCGTACCGCGGCCGCGGCCACGGCAAAGCCCTGCTTTGCACGCTTGCCCGCATCGCCCTCGAAAGAGGGTGCGGCAGGCTGGAGTGGTCCTGCCTGGATTGGAACAAGCCCAGCATCGATTTCTACCTTTCCCTGGGGGCAGAGAAGATGAGTGATTGGACGGTCTACCGCGTTGCGGGCGACACTCTGCGCGCCCTAGCCGACAAAAAGTAATGTATCCTTTACAAAAGACGGCACATATCCTTGCTCCCGGAGGTTACTATGAACCCCTATCTTAAAAATCTTAAAAAGCTGGAATTCGTCGTGACCGATGCCTGCACGGGGAAGTGCCGCCACTGCTCGGAGGGGGATCATGCCGCCTGCGGCACCCATCTTGAGCCGAACCTCGCCTCAGATGCGGTCGCGCGGGTCGCGGCGGTCTATCGTCTTGAAACCGTCATGGCCTTTGGCGGCGAGCCACTGCTTTATCCCGAAACCGTAGAGGCAATCATGCGTGCCGCGCTTGCCGCCGGCGTAGCGCACCGCCAGGTCATCACCAACGGCTATTTCTCGCGGGATCCGGGAGCGATGCGCGCTATGGCAGCCCGCCTTGCCGCGTGCGGCGTGAGTGACCTTCTCCTTTCTGTGGACGCCTTCCATGAGGAGTTTATTCCCATAGCCACCGTGCGCCGCTTTGCCGAGGAGGCGCAGGCTGCCGGCATCCCTATCCGCCTGCAGCCCGCATGGCTTGTCTCTGCCGAGGATGATAACCCTTATAATAGAGAAACGCGCAGGCTTCTTGACTCTTTTTGTGATACGGGTATCCCCATCGGCGGCGGAAACGTCGTTTTCCCCGAGGGGAACGCCTGCATTTATCTTGCCGGATATTTTACGGATGATCTGCCAAAAAACCCGTATGTAGAGGATCCGCGCGACGTGCGGTGCCTCTCCTTTTCGCCAAACGGCGAGGTGCTTGACGGCAATATCCGACACACCGATATTTTGAAGATCCTGGAAAACTATGCCCCGAGAAAGGAAGAAGCATGATTGATAAGCAGATCCTGAGGATCGCCATGGCGCAGTCGGCCATCGACCTTGGTGCCCGAGCGGCGGATTTTGAAAAAAGCGAAAACGTGATCGTGCCGTCGCACGAGGATGCACGGGCAAGAAAATATCTGCACCTTCCGTTCTCCTGCCAGCTGGTGTCCTATGGGAGCAACGTGGTGGCATCGGTATCCCCCGCGTGTCACGCGCTGACCGAGCGCTACATCGCCGCGTACCCTGTCGAGCATCTCTTTGAGACCCCGAACCTGCACGTCTTAAACGAGGCGCTTATGGAAAAGGGGCAAAGGATATGCTTTATGGCCGAGTACTTCCTGCCCGATACCGATAAGCTTTTCGCCGCGGGGGAGGAAACGCCGCCTCCGTATGACGTCCGCCTTTTGACATCTCCCGACTTCGCCGGGCTTTACCTGCCCGCCTGGTCGAACGCGCTATGCAAGGCGCGGCAGGAGCTGGACGTTTTAGGGATGGGTGCATATGACGGGGATACCCTTGTCGGCCTTGCCGCCTGCTCGGCCGATTGTGAGGAGATGTGGCAGATCGGGATCGACGTCCTGCCCGCTTACCGCAGACAGGGCATTGCCTCCACCCTCACCCGCCGCCTGGCACGCGAGATCCTTCGCCGCGGTAAGGTACCCTTTTACTGCGCGGCCTGGAGCAATATACGCTCGGTGCGCAACGCCATCCGCGCAGGCTTTTTGCCGGCATGGGTCGAGATGACGGCAAAGCCCACCCGCACGGTGGATGAGATGAACGGGGTGGCACGGGCATGAAAAGAGCCATAGTCATCGGATGCCCCGGCAGTGGAAAGACCACCTTTGCCGAGGGGCTGCACAGGGTAAGCGGCTTGCCGCTCTATCACCTGGATGCCATCTGGCACAAGCCCGACAGGACCCACATCACAAGAGAGGAATTCGATGCCCGCCTCGGTGAGATCCTGGCGAAGGATGTCTTTATCATAGACGGCCACTATAGCCGCACGGTCGAGCGGCGGATCGCGGCCGCCGATACCGTCTTTCTCTTTGACCTGCCCACCGAGGTCTGCCTTTCGGGTGCCATCGCCCGCCTTGGCCAAAAGCGCCCGGATATGCCCTTTTGCGATACGGTGCTGGACGAGCGCCTGAAGACCGAGATCGAGAAATTCCGGGAGGGGTGCCTGCCCACGCTTTATACCCTCCTGCACACCTACCGCGAGGGCAGGGAGATCGTGATCTTCAAAACGCGGGAAGAGGCAGATCGGTTTCTTCTGCACCCCGTCACCGATCGCCAAAATAAAGGAAAAGGATGAAAAAACATGGCACGGGTCGTGGTTTTGCCGTATGACGCGGCATGGGAAACGGCATTTTTAAAGATCAAGGCAGAGGTCGCGGCGGCACTTGGCCCGCTTGCCGAGCGTATCGAGCACGTGGGCAGCACGGCGGTGCCCGGCCTTTCGGCCAAGCCCTGCATCGACCTTGACGTGGTCATACGTGATACATCCTGCCTCAAGGAGACGGTAGCCCGCCTTTTTGAGGTCGGCTATATCCATGAGGGTGACCTTGGCATTCCGGGCAGAGAGGCCTTTCGGTATACCGACAAGCCCCACCTTTACCCCCATCACCTGTACGTATGCCCGGCCGGCTCGCAGGAGCTTTATCGGCACCTTACGTTTCGTGATTTTCTGCGTACCCATCCGGCGGCCGCGCAGGAATACGGCAGGGTCAAGGAACGGGCGGCTTTACAGCATCCCGACGATATCGAGGGATATATCCGTGCCAAGACCCCTGTGATCGAGAAGCTGTACGCGCAGTGCGGCCTTTTATAGCTCCAAAAGCCCTTTATAGAAGTGGAGAAGCGGTATGAAGATCGAAAACAGTATTCTGAAGCATTATCTGAGAAACGTCTATTTTATCACAGGCACGTCCTATGCGGGCAAGTCCACTACCGCCGCGATGCTGGCCGCGCGGTACGACATGATCCTGTGCGGGGAAAACTATCATATGGCCGTGTCCGAAAGGGTGGCCACCCCCAAGACCCACCCGGATCTTTGCTACAACAAAAGCCTGACCGACTGGCGGGATTTCGTTACCCGCACGCCAGAGGAATACGAGCGCTGGATCTATGCCGTCGGGCGTGAGGCGGCCGAGTTTGAGGTGGCCGCCCTTCTTTCCCTGCCGCATGATCGGCGGGTCATAGTGGACACCAACATCCCCTTGGATCTTTTGTATGAGATCTCGGATTATGAGCACGTCGCCGTGATGCTTTCCCCCGCCTCGCTGAGCGTTTCGCGCTTTTTTGACCGCAGTGACCCCGAAAAGCAGTTCCTCCTCCGCGTGATCGAGTCCTGCGATGACCCCGCCGCCGCGATGGAAAATTACCGCCGCGGTCTTGCTCTTGTCAATAGCCAAGCGCATTATGACGAGTACGCAAGCAGCGGCTTTTTCACGGTCGTGCGGGAGGATGACGGCCGCGATACGCGCGAAGAGGTTTGTAACCGGATCGCCCGACATTTTGGACTTGCATAACACATAAAAAGGAGAAAAAACATGAAACGGGTACTCGAATTTCTGAAAAAAGCAGAGGTCTACTATCTTGCCACCGTAGAGGGAGATCAGCCCCGCGTGCGCCCCTTCGGCACGGTACATGAGTTTGAGGGCAGGCTCTATATCCAAACCGGCAAGGTCAAGCCCACCAGCCGTCAGCTGAAAAAGAACAACAAGGTCGAGATCTGCGCGTTCCATGGCGGCGCCTGGCTGCGCGTTGCGTGTGAGCTTATCGAGGATGACCGCCGCGAGGCCAGAGCCTCAATGCTGGATGCCTACCAAAATCTCCGCGGTATGTACCACGAGGACGACGGCAACACCCAGGTCTTCTATATGCAAAACGCCACCGCCACCTTCTCCTCCTTCGGCACTCCTCCCGAAACCGTGAGCTTTTGAGGCCGTAAAGAAAAGGAGATGCCCTGCCAAAAGCAGAGCATCTCCTTTTTTTGCTTTTCCTACACCCCGTAGGTGCCGGTGAGGGGATCGCGGAAGATGGCGAGGGTGGGGGTCTTGAAGGTGAATATCACGAAAAGCGCGGCAATGGCGAAAAGGAGGAGGCGGGATGCGCGCGCATGGCAGGGCTTTTCCGGCCGCGAGAAGCGGTAGGTCTCGTACAGATAGGCGGCCGCCGCCGAGATGAAAAAGATGGCGATGTTGATCCAGTCGGGCGACTTGCCGATCACGCCGTTGTAGGTGTAGAAGAGAACCGGGATCAGGATAAGGCCGCAAAGGATGCCGTCCCGCTTGATGCAAAGAAAGTCGGCGCGATTGCGAAAGAAGAAGCCCTGCACGGCGGCAAAGAGTAGCATCGGCCAAAACAAAAGCTTCATATGCTCAAAGGTCGATTCGTTCACCCCCGAAAAGGGCGCGACCCAAAGAGACCCTCCTGTCAGGTCATACAAAAAATGCAGTACCGTGCCGGCAAGCGAGGTCACCGCAAAGCCCACAAGCTCCCAAAGCCCGATCGATCTTTTCATCTCACACCTCATCACGTTTTTGGTACATTCTATTCACCGTGTATGGCAAATATACAAGCAGGCGAAAAAATCTCCGTGGCGGCCCCATTCTCCCCCCGTGATGCGAATATCCCATTGAAAAGCAGGGAGATCTATGCTATAATGGATGCGTATCACCCGTCGGAGGAGACCTTTGTACGCTGTGGATCACTGCCGCTATCCTATCCGCCCTTTTTGCAGGGCTTACCCCTGTGCTAGCCAAATGCGGGATCAGAAAAACCGATTCCGATCTGGCCACCGCCCTGCGCACCGGCATTGTGCTTGCCTTTTCGATCGTGATGGTGCTGGTGGTCGGCTCGCAGGATACCCTGGCGCAGATCCCGATAAGCTCAGCATTCTGGTGACGGTCGGCTTTTCCTATCTCGTCCTCCGTGAGAAGCTTTCGCGGAAGGCCTTCTTGGGACTCGGCCTTATGGTAGCAGCGACACTTCTGATGGTGCTTTTTAAACAACGCAAACAAAACCTTACAAACAAAAGGATAGTGGAGGGGTAAACCATGATCAAGACCTGCATCTCCAAGGGATGGAAATTTGCTGATTTTCCCGACAAGCCCGGTGACTATCGGGAGGTGGATCTGCCGCATGACTATGCGGTGGAAAAGCCGCGTGACCCGCAGGGCGACCCCTTGAACGCCTACTTCCCGGTTGCCCCCGCGCAGTACGTAAAGTACGTGACGTTGCCCCCGCAGAGGCATTATATCTTAGACGTGGACGGTGCCTACAGCGGCGCCGAGATCACCTTTAACGAGGAGCTTTTGTGCCTCCATCCGCACGGCTATACGCCGATCCTTGTCGATCTTACCGACCACGTGATCCCGGGGGTGACCAATAAGCTGAAGATCACCACAAATCCCCTCCCGCATTCTACAAGATGGTACCATGGCTGTGGCATCTACCGTGACGTCTTCCTTTGGGAGGGGGGTGAGGTACGCATCGAGCCGTGGGATCTTTTTGTCTATACCGAAGGGGTGAAAGAGGAGAGTGCCGACGTTGGCGTGAAGCTTTGGCTCAGCGCCGACCTGGATACCAAGGCAGAGCTGCGCTTTAGGGTCCTCCTTGACGGCAAGGAATGCGCCCGTGACAGCCTTACGGTGCGCGCCCGCCGCGGCGAGAGGACCGAGCACGCCCACACCCTTTCTGTCTCTTCCCCCGCCCTTTGGGAGCCGGATGCCCCCCGCCTTTATACCCTTGTGACCGAGGTGGTGTGCGACGGGCGGGTGACCGATACCACCTGCGTCTCTTTTGGCATCCGTACCGTGACGGTGGATGCCGTGCACGGCCTCCTTCTGAACGGCACCCCCCTGAAGCTGCGCGGCGGGTGCATCCACCACGACCACGGCGTTCTGGGGGCGGCGGCCTTTCCCGCGGCCGAGGAGCGCAAGATACGGCTTCTGAAGGCGGCAGGCTTCAACGCCGTGCGCATCGCACATAACCCGCCGTCCCTCGCCCTTTTGGAGGTGTGCGACAGGCTGGGGATGCTGGTGATGGACGAGGCCTTTGACGTCTTTAGTAAGC
Organism: Clostridia bacterium; assembly: GCA_017652965.1. The sequence goes on from JAGBZZ010000289.1 coordinate 11,508, forward strand.
GCAAGCTTGCCGTAACCGCCGATTACCACATCTTTTTCAGGGAATGGTGGCAACGGGATATCTCCTATATGGTAAGGCGTGACAGGAATCACCCGTCGGTCATCAGCTATTCGATCGGCAATGAGATCTATGAGGTCGACGGTACAAGCGAGGGGGATGCCTGGTCACGCCGGCTTTCGGCCGAGATCCGCCGCCACGATGCCACAAGGCTTGTGACGGCCGCCATCCAGAAGATCTCGATCCCCAATTTCCGCGCCGAGGAGATCGACCCCGAGGATTACGTCGCCTATATGCAAAAAAAGCGCGGCCGGGGGGAAGCACGGCAGATCAACCGCCTGACCGAGGCCTTTGAGGCCCCCTTGGACGTGATCGGCTTCAACTATTACCACGAGCATTTTAAGACCTTCCACGAGATGTACCCGGATAAGGTGATCTGGGGCTCGGAGAACTGGACGAAAAACATCTATGACGACTGGCAGGACGTGTGCGATAACGCCTACGTGATCGGCGATTTCACCTGGACGGCCTACGATAACCTCGGTGAGGTCGGCCATGGCGCGGGCTTTTGGGAAAGCGAAAAGGAGCGCTACGCCAAGGGGCTTGCCTTCTACCCGTGGCGCACCTGCTACCAGGGCGACCTTGACCTTTGCGGCCTCCGCCGTCCGCAGTCCTATTACCGTGAGGCCGTCTGGTTCGGCGGGGAGAGCCCGCGGATGTTCGTCACCCATCCCCGGCACTACGGCGAGGCCTACTACGGCACGGGCTGGCACTGGGCGGACGTGCACGAAAGCTGGACGTTTGAAGATCGGTACGTCGGTAGCCCCATCCGCGTGGATACCTATATAGAGGCAGAGCGGGTCGAGTGGCTGTTAAACGGGCGCAAGGTCGGCAAGGCCGTGCCGCATCGGGCGATCGCCACCCTGGATACCGTCTATGAAAAGGGCGAGCTTGTCGCCGTCGCCTACCGTGACGGGCGGGAATTTGCACGCTATGCCCTGCACACGCTCGGCGCTCCCACCGCCCTCTCGGTGACCCCGGAGCGCGCAAGCCTCCTTGCCGACCGCCGCGACCTCTGCTATTTCCAAATCGCAGTTGTGGATCGGGATGGGTGCGTAGACGTGCATAACGAAAGCGAGATCTCGGTAGAGGTCACCGGTGGTGAGCTTATGGGGGTCTTCAGCGCCAACCCGATCAGCGATGACGACTTCCGCGCGCCTCGTTGCCACGCCTTCAAGGGTAGGGCGCTGGCCATTGTCAGGGCGGCCGAGCCCGGCACGGTGGTGCTTACGGCGTCCTCACCCGACCTGGCGGGGGCACGCGCCGAGGTGACCGCACACTGAGCCGCTATAGCGCGGTATACCGCAAGAAAGTGAGAAAAAGGCTATGATCATTCTGATTACCGGCGCATCCCACGTCGGAAAAACGGCATTGGCACAGCGCCTGCTTGTGCGCCACGGCTATCCCTATCTTTCACTTGACCATCTGAAAATGGGGCTGATCCGCGCGGGATATACCGACCTTACCCCGACAAGCGAGGATGCCGCCCTCACCGCCTATCTCTGGCCGATCGCCCGTGAGATGATCAAGACCGCGATCGAGAATAAGCAGGATCTGACCGTAGAGGGATGCTATATCCCCTTCGATTGGCAAAAGGACTTCGGGGAGGCGTATCTGCCCCATATCCGATATCTTTGCCTTGTGATGAGTGAGCGGTATATCGGGGAGCACTATGAGGACGTCAAGCACTATGCCTCCGTCGTCGAGCGGCGCATCGAGGATACCCCCACCCGGGAGGAGCTTATCCGTGATAACGCCGCCTTCCGCCACCGCGCCGACAAAAACGCCCTGCCGTATATCCTCATCGATAGGGCGTATCCTTTGGATATTGACGTGTAGGCAAAAGAAAAAGACCTCCGAAGAGGTCTTGAGCTTTGGAGCGCGTTAGCGGCCGGTATTGACCGTGGCGGATTTTTCCCAAGGGATCATCCGCCCTTTTTTTATGAGGAAGGCTTCCTTGGCGATGCTTGCCATTGGCAGGTCACTGCGGGAGTCGGAATAAAAGCAAGCGATTTCCGTATCCCCGAACTCTTCTCGAAATCTCCGAAGCTTTTCTTCGCCGTAGCAGTTTTCGGAATGGAGGATACCGCTTTTTTTGTCAACCTCCGTGCAAATCAGATGGGGGATATGCAATCGCGCACAGATGGGGCGCAAGAGAAATGCGGGAGAAGCGGAAACGATGACGTCATCGCTTTTCTTTTGCGCCATATACCATGCGTTGATATGACGGATATTCTTGTCCCAAAAGCATGAAACCGTTTCATCCACATCCCTAAGACCTTTCAGAAAGGAGAAAAAGATATCCTTGAAGCGTTTCTTCTCTACGATATGGAGGCGATACAAAAGATAGTACCATGCCTGGACGAAGAGAAAGCGGAGCAAGCACGGATTTTTCCTCAGGCAAAAGAAATAGAAGGCCAGGGTACTGTCCTTTTTGTAAATGGTCTTATCAAAATCGTATACGTTCATCATGGCTTCACAAATACAGTAAAAGTCCAAAGAGAATGGCAAAGATCGCGCCCAGCAAGAGCAATACCTTATCCTTCAAAATGACACTAACGGGATCTCCGTCCGAGTTTCCTTCGATGTTCAGGCTGTATTTCATGCAAAGAGCAATGGCGATGGGAATCGTGAAGACGAGCTTATTACCGGATTCTTGGATGGTGGATGCATCAACGCACCAAAGAGAGTAGAAAACAATGGACGTCGAAAGACACATATACATGAATTTGTCCAGAAACTCTTTGTTGTAGTACCGCAAAACGTTGCGGGTGGAATCGTCCCCGGTCTTGATAAGCTCGTTCCGTCTTTTACCCAGCCCGAGATAAAAGGAGAGCATCATCACCGTAAGGTACATCCAGTTTGAAATCGATATCGCGGTAATGGCCGCTCCGTAAAACACGCGCAAAAGAAAGCCGGATACCAGAATGCAGATATCAATGATCGGGACGTTCTTAAGACCAAAGCTGTACCCAAGGTTCAGCAGAAAGTAGGCTCCCAGTATGGCAAAGGATGACCAGTGTGACCGCGTCAGAAGGGTAAGCGCTGCACCGCCGAGCAGTAACAGCACCATCAGCAAAACGGCACTCCGTATGCTCACTTCGCCGCAGGCAAGCGGCCGCTTGCACTTTGTGGGATGCTTTCTGTCCTTTTCGATATCCCTGATATCATTAACGATGTAAATGGCCGAGCAGATCAAGCAAAAGCTGATAAAGCCCGGGACGATCCTCAGCCACAGATCAAGGTTGAAAAGCTGCTTTCCGCATACGAAGGGGAAGAAGATAAGAAAATTCTTCAAATAGTGCGGGATCCGCAAAAGTCTTACGTATTTTCTCATAACCACACCATCAGATAGTATTTGGTCGCAAAATCGAGGATTGCAATTAAACCGCGGGTATTGAAATACAGCAGCGGTATCAAGAAAAGTGAGAAAAGCGTTATCCGCAACGGCGAAAGCTTTTTGGGGATGGCAGTGATCAGCCCGATGATCAGGGAAATAAAGGCCCAACCGAAATATAGAGAGTAGAGCACCATGCCATTCTCCTTGGAGCCCCATCCGACCATAACCAGCATGACGAAGGAAAAGCATACCCAGGCAAACGATATTTTTGAAAACATCCTTTTTCTTGTCACGACAAATCCGATCACGGCCAGGATGAGAATGGCGATTCCGCCGTAATGGAAGCCGGAGGGGGGCACTTGCTGTATGGTTTCCTTTACAACGTGCGTTTCGGGATAGACGAAGCAACTTGCAATGAAAGCCGAATACTGATAAAGCCTTTGGATAAACGGTATGTCTCCACCCGCCCACGTGAGCATTTTCTTGACCTGGTCAATCGACCCGAGAAGATATGCCCCCCTGCCAAAAACAAAGCAAAGGGCAACGAAAAGCACGCCGATGCTTATGATACGGAGGAGGTTTTGCTTTAACGTGTGCTCTTTTTTATACATGAGTGGGAAAAACACGGCACTCGTCAATAGGCTTCCGGTGGCGCAGAGCAGAAGCTGATCGCTGTCTGCCCACTTCTTTTTGTGGGAATAAAGGTAGAGAATTGCCCAAAAAACTGCAAAAACATATTGCTCCAGATTCAGGGAGAAGAGAAGCGCAGGAAACGAAAATGCAAAAACGGAACAGGCAAGTGCCTTTTCCACACCCTTCAAGTCAAGCAGATCGGTAAGGAGAAGGATGGTGATCATCAAAAGCATTGCCTGGCCGATGGCAAACAGGTAGGCATACAAATTCGGTATAAAGGAGAAAAGCGGGATCGCGGAAAAAATCACGGACAGCGCATAGGGGATCACGGCGAAGGGGGCGGAAAAAACAGCAAACAGCGGTTGGCGCAGGTCGTTTTCCGCGTCGCCGATATTAAGCCAGGCATTGGAATAATACAGCGCCGTTGAATCGGAGGAATAGATAATATCGTACAACATGCCGTTCTTATAGTACGCTATGGAGAAAACGCACGTCAAGCAGTAGGAGACGACGATCAGAACGGTAAAAAACAGGGAATGAGAAACGAATATCACCCTTTCGGTCCTGCCGATGCTTTCGTATAGCATTTTCAGAATTTTGAGAATTTCCCGATATGCGATATAAAAGAAAAGGCAGACGGCGGGAAAGGAGAACAAAGTAACAAGGGCGGTCGTTGCCAAGCGCAGCTGTGCGGTCAAGCCTCCGCAGCCGTATTTTGTGCAGATTCTCTCAATGTAGGTGTATGCCCAGTTGTAAAAGCTTCTGCCGAAAAAGGATTGCGCAAAGAGGGAGGCCGTAACCGAAAAAATCATAAGCCTTTTGCCGGGCTCCTTGAGGACTGTCGTGTGTATTCCTCTGATAAGGAAAAAATAAAAGCCGAACAGAATCGCAAAGGGAATCGACAAATTAATGTATTTATCGTCGCCGCTAATCGAAAACAGCAACGACATGAAGATGCTTGACAGGAAGAAAGACCATGCGGTGAATGATGAGAGGTGCATCTGAACTTTAATTTTCATAATTTTCCTCCGGATATAACGAAGGTGCTTCATGGCTTGCCCCGTTTGGTTTATTATAACATATATGAAAAGAAAAGTCAAGGCGACAAAAGGGGGTACCGTGGCTTGTAAAATGACAAAATATATTGTATAATAGGTTTAGAAAAGCTTTTCACTTCAGGAGACAGGATGTATGGTCGATTATGGGCTGGCGGGGCGTGTTGCCCTTATCACGGGTGCCAATAACCCGCAGGGGATCGGTGCCGCCACCGCACTGGCCTTTGCCCGTGAGGGGGCAAGGGTCGTCTTGGTATATAAACGGATCCCCCGCCCCTACCATGCGGACAGGATCGGTCAAAACGGTGCGGATCGCTATTTCGCCGCCAACGCAGGCGGTGCCGAGCGCGTGGAGGACAAGCTGCGTGCGATGGGGGCGGAGTACCTCATCCTGGAAAGCGACATCCGTGACGAGGCCGCCGTGGACGGCGTGTATCGTGCCGTCCTTTCCCGCTTCGGCCGTCTTGACATCCTGGTGAACAATGCGGCCGACGGCGACATGGAGGGCATCGATACCATCGAGCGGATCACCGGGGAGGTGATCGACGAGACCTTTGCCGTCAACGTGCGCGGCACGCTTTTGATGACCCGTGGCTTTATTCGCCATCGCGGGGAGTATGGCAGGGTCGTTAACCTTTCCACCGATGCCGCGCAGGTCTTTGCCGGGCAGATCGCCTATGGCGCAAGCAAGGCAACCGTCGAGGCACTGACCCGCAGCATTGCCCTTGAGGTCGCGCAGTATGGCATCACCGTCAACTGCGTTGCCCCCGGCCCCACGCAAACCGGTTGGATCGACAAATCCTTAGAGGAGGCGGTCACCCCGCTGATCCCGATGGGGAGGCTGATCGCACCGGAGGATATCGCCGAAACGATCCTGTATCTGTGCAGTGAGCAGGCAAGACTGCTGACAGGGCAGGTCATCAAGGTTTCGGGCGGACACGCCCTGTAAGGATACGGGGCGTCAAAAATGCGCGTATATGTAAACAAAACGTTTCGCTTGCACGAGCGGTAGAATGTCGCAAGGGTCTCCCATCCGCTCACGTCCTTTAGCGTCACAGCTTCACACCGAAAAACATTTTTCAGTATATAAGGAGAATTTATCATGAGCAACGTAAAGAACGATCCCAAGTACAAAAACAAGCTGCTTCAGGCCATCCGCGCACAGCTGGAGCATCGGGCGCATTGGCTCTATCTGCTTTGCGACGAGGCACAGAAAAGAGGGCTTGACCCGAAGGACTTCGGCAGTGCGGCCATCAAGCGTTGCGGTCTCTCCCAGGGGGCTGATCTTGTCAAAAAGGGCAACACCGATAGCCTCAAGGGGCTTCGCAAGACCCTTTTCACCAAGCCCGCCCAGCTCGTCTTTGAAATGAAGATCCTCGAATCCACCGACGATAAGCTGTCTATCGATTTCCACTATTGCCCTCTCGTCAAGGCCTGGCAGAAGGCCGGCTGTACCGACGAGGAGATCGCCATGCTTTGCGATATCGCCATGTGCGGTGACCATGGCATCGGCGAGTGCTACGGCAGCGTGCTGGAGCTTCCCAAATGCATCGCCAAGGGCGACGAATGCTGTAGCCTCCGCTACCGCAAAAAGACCGAAGAGGAAAAGAAGGGGTGAGTGCCCCCCGGATGAAGGAGAGAGCCATGACGTTTCTTGAACTGGCAAAGGCGCGCTATTCGGTGCGCAAATTCAAAGCGGATGCGGTCGAGGCGGAAAAGCTTGACGCGATCCTTGAGGCGGGGCACGTTGCGCCTACCGCCTGTAACAACCAGCCCCAGCGGATCTTTGTGGTGAAAAGCGAGGAGATGCGCGCGCGGCTTTCCGAGGTCTGCCGCTTTACCTTCGGTGCCCCCGTGGTTCTTGTGGTTGGGTATGACAAGGAGCGGGATTGGAAGAACCGCCGCATGCCGGGCTACAGCTCGGGCGAGACCGATGCCGCCATCGTTTGCACGCATATGATGCTGGCGGCTTGGGAAATGGGGATCGGCTCGTGCTGGGTCGGCGCGTTTTCCGCCGATGCGGTCGGGCAGGCGCTCTACCTGCCCGAAAACGTCCGCGTGACAGCCATGCTTCCGCTCGGCTATCCCGCCGATGATGCCGCCCCTGCCGAATTCCACACCGCCTACCGCGCCCCTGCCGACATAGTAGAGCTTCTTTGAGATCTTGCTTCGTGAATCATCCGGTCTCGCGGAGTCCTCTTGGCAAAATTTCAAAAGCATGGCA
>JAGBZZ010000290.1 GCA_017652965.1 Clostridia bacterium
CCTTGGATAGAGCCATAGCAGATAAGCGTTAGACCATGTCGCTGATTCGACAGTAATGGCGCTAGTCGATGCAGGCAAGCATCAGATAGGGGGAAACGATGCAGCCCTGCCAGGTGTCTGCGATCGCGTTTTTGAGGTTTTCCCACGCTTCGCCCTCGGTCACCGAGATGCGCGAGGGGTCCATGCCGTAGATGGGCGTGAGCGTGATCTCCTCATTCTTGACGGTGCGGCGGATGCGCTCGACCGCGCTCTCCACCGTGTCACCGCCCATCAGGCGCAGATTGGCAAGCATGCTCGCGGCAGGGGGGATGACGTTCATGCCCTTGCTGCCCTCCATTTGCGTGAAGGCCACTGTGGTACGCACAAGAGCGTTCAGCTCGCCGCCCGACTTTTTGCAAAGCGTGTTGAGGATGGGGCGGAAGAGGCGGAGGTTGGCGAAGATCATACGGTAAAGGAAGGTGGAGTGGCGCCCGAGCGTGTCAAACATCTCCAGCGCGGGCTTGGTGAGGCGGAAGGGGAAGGGATCCTTCTCCACGCGCACGCACGCTTGTGCCAGCACTCCAACGGGGGTGTGGGGAGGGGGAGAGGAGGCATGACCGCCACGGCTCTTGACGGAAAATTCCAGATTCAGCATCCCCTTCTCGGCGATACCGATCAGGGCGCAGGGGGCGCTCACACCGGGGAAGACCTTTTCCACCACGGCGCCGCCTTCATCGATCACGGCACCGGGGGTGATGCCCTTCTTCTCCAGATAATCTACGATCGCGGGTGCGCCCCTTCCGTTGACCTCCTCGTTGCCGGAAAATGCCAAAAACACGTCCCGTTTTGGGGTGTAACCTGTCTTCAGGAGGGCTTCCACCGCTTGCATCACACCGTTGAGCGTGCCCTTGGTGTCCAGCGTGCCGCGCCCCCAGAGGACACCGTCCTCCAGGATCCCCTCAAAGGCGGGGCGGGACCAGTTTTCCTCCACAACGGAGACCACGTCGTAGTGTGACATCAGCACCAGCGGCTCGGCAGTATCCTTGCCGGGCAGGCGCAAGAGGATCGCGCGCTCGCCCACGTCAATGCGCTCGCAAGCGGCATAGGTGAGGGGGAAGAGCGTGGGGAGCAGTGCCTCGAATTTTTCAAATTCCGCCGCGTCCTCGCGGGCGGGATCGTGGTCGGAAACGGTTTTGCATCGGACCATAGCGGCAAGATCGGCAACGGCCTTGTCACGGTCAAATTCTACTGTTTTTGCCACACGTGTGGCGGTTTTGGGCGGTTTAAAGGCAATCGTGCGCCCGATCAGCACAGCGAGAAAAAGCAGCACTGCGGCGCCGATGCCGGCGAAGATATAAGGCAACATCACTCGCTTGCACCCTCCTCTGCATGTGCTTCGGGAGTGCCGCGCTCACTAAGCACCCCCTTGTTGTAGAGCTTGCGGGAAACAAAGAGCGAGAACAGCACGCCGACGGGGACCATAATGCCGACAAGGCCCTGCGTGAGCCAGGGCACGAAGAAGAAAAGCACCAGCATCAGGGAGATGGGGGCGATGGCAATCTTCCAGTTTATGGAGATATAAACGACACCGAGCGCACCGAAGAGTGCGGGCAACACGTTGTCAAAGGCGGGGGAAAGCGAAGGGGAGCTGAGCACGGGGGTGAGCGGCACGATCAAAAGCACACCGAGCGCGATGATCAGCACCGTAACGACCGAGGAAACGGCAATCGCGATGGTGGAGATGATCTCGCCCTCCTCGCTGGAGGGGGTCACCTCTGCCTTCTCCATGGCGTTCAGCGCGCAGGGCACCTTCAGGTTGGTCAGATTGCCGGTGACAAAGCTCAGGTAGGAGCCGCCCGCACCGAGCATGGGAACGTAGGTGAACACCTCGATCACGCCGATCGTCCAGAACATGGGGGCAACGCCAAGCATCCCCTTCAGGATGCCGAGCGGGTCGGGGAGCGCACGGAACAAAATGGCAATGACGATGGGGAATGCGATGATCACGAAGGCGGCGATCAGCCCCCAGAGGCGCCCGTAATAGTGGACGCTTTCGATATAAGTTCTTTCCTTTTTCACTGTGTCCACCTCCTTACGCAAGCCAAGCGGTGATCGGAATGGCGAGTGCCATACTGCCCACCATACTGATCGGGAGCGCGTAATCGTTCATCCATTTCCAGTTCAGCTTTTTCATCAGCAGTCCGCAAAGCGCCATAATGAGAGCGGATGCGAAAACCACGGCAAGTGGGATGAAATCCTTGGAGGCGAGATTGAAGGTGATGCCGGCATCGGTCTTGACAAAGCCGAGACCGCAGACGATGATGCCGAGGAAGGCGCTGATCATACCCATGAAAAGCGAGGACATGAACACGTTCCCCCATTTTTCGTCCTTATTGCGGATCTTGAGCACGCCGCCCGAGATCTTTTTCGAGAGCAGAGGGGCGAGGATCAGACTCGCCACGATGCCAAGGGTCATGACCGTGGCAACGGTGACGTACTCGGAGGCGCCGAGTGCCTTGGAGGAATCCGAAAGAGAGGCGCCGACGGAGGCGGCGGCGTTCTCGGCGGCGGTCAGCTCATAGGTGAGTGACCCGATGACGGAAAGGCGCAGCCAAGGGAGCGCCAGACCAAGCTTTTTGGAAAGCGTGATCACACCGATGAAGATGCCGATCGCGGGGGCGACGGTAAAGAGGATCGCACCCTTGATAACGCCGTTTAGCTTTTTGCGCTCCATGCCGATCGCAAGCCCGCGCCGATAGGCGCGCACGAGGAAAAAGACGGATTGCGCAACGACCAGTGCGATGATCGCACCGACGAGTGCAAAGAGCGCCGGATGATTGATGCTGAAATTCATAATGATCTCCTTTTGCTTTGATGCTATCATTATAGCACACGCGCGCTTGAAAAGCAAGTGAAAGCTTGCAAAGGTTTTTGCCGCTTGGGTATTGACAAACGGGGGTGGGTGTGC
>JAGBZZ010000291.1 GCA_017652965.1 Clostridia bacterium
GGCGTGGGGATTGTCAAATAAGATGACCTCCTCCGCCCTTAGTGCAATCGGTGAGGTTGGTGGCCCTCTTTGCTGTAAGCGCGATTCCTAAATATCCATCATCAAAGCCGTGGAGTTTGCAAAGGAACACCTTGGCGTTGAAATGGAGCTTAACGAATTTAAGTGTGTACATTCCGCACAAAACAATCAGTGCATCGGTGCGAGGTGTTCCTTTAATCAATAATTACATAGACTTCGTTTGCAAGCATGGCGTTGCACCCCGGAAGATAGCGGTCAAGTGCAACTCACATACACGCCCGTGGGTTAGTGTATCCTCTGCAAAATCTGCGTGCATCTAAATCGGACACATATCCCAAACAAAAATCCGCGTTCGCAAGAATGCGGATTTTTGTTTGTATTATTCACTATTCATTATTCATCATTCATTATTCATTTGCTCCACGCGGATTTTTAATGAAGAATGAATAATGAAGTCGCTTCGCTGATGAAGAATGAATAATTGAGGTAGCATTTCGCCCGTTGGTCGAAATACATTTTTTGATATAGATTCCCTACAGAGCCAAAACTGTGGACAGATCGAACCGCCACATGCAAAATACATCCCTTGCGGGGTTTGTGAAATGCACTCCGTGCATGGTTCAGCTTCACACACACGAATGATTCTTGTTGACACCAAAGAGCAACTATGCTACAATGTAAGCGGAAATATCAGGCAAGATAGGAGTATGTTATGCGAGCGGCCTTCTATGAATGTGACATTACACCCCCGCTTGGGGGGAATATGCCGGGCGTCTACCGGGCAAACCCTGCCATGGACGTGTTTGAGCCCTTGTATGCCAAGGCGGTAGTCCTGGAGGACGGCGGCACTTACGCCGCGATCGTGGCGATCGACACCTGCGAGGTCGACCCTAAGTTTCACGACGTGATCACAAGGCGCGTTGCGGAATACACCGGCATGGATCCCGCATCGGTCGCTGTGCACGTGGTACACACCCACAAGGGCGCGCCCACCGAGCATCGCCCCGAGGTAGGGCAACACTTTGACGCCGCCTATACCGACGTTTGCATGCGCCGCGCCGCCGATGCCATCATCCTTGCCTACAAGCGGCTTGCGGACGGCGTGGACGTCCTTTTCGGATGCGGAACGGTCGAGGGGATCTCCTTTAACCGCAATTACGTGGTCGAGGGCGGCGAGATCCGCTCGTTCAGCGCGGGCGGCAAGAGGCTTATCGGAACGCTGGCGGGGATCGACCCCGATCTTCCGGTATTGACCTTTACAAAGGACGGAAGGCCGATCGGTGCTATCGTCTCGTTTGCCTGCCATCTGGCCTGCACGGGTAAGGAGGTCAACGGTTACTCGGGCGATTATGCGGGCATCCTCTCGCAGGAGCTGAAGAAGCGCTACGGGCCGGAATTTGTGACCGTCTTTCTCCTCGGCGCGGCGGGTGACATCAACCACCGCCCGAATGACCCAAAGCAAGTGATCCCGCCCTTCCACTACCGCGAGATGGGCAGGATCCTGGCGCGTGAGGCCTGTCGGATCATTGACACCGCGTCGCTCCCCGTAGGCGGGGGGATCGCCGTGAGGAAGGAGGAGATCGAGCTTCCCGTTCGCCTTCTCTCTCTCGAGGAGGCCTGCCGCCAGATCGGGAAATGGGCGGATCAGCAGGCGATGATGCGGATGCTGAATCTCGCGTATTACTACACGACCAACACAAAAGACCGCGACCTTTTGTGGCTTCAGGTCATCCGCATCGGCAAGGTGTGCCTTTATATTATGCCGGGCGAGATCTACGTCAATTTCGGCCTGCGGCTGAAGCGCGAATCGCCCTTTGCCTATAACGTGGTGATTTCCAACAGCAACTCCTACGGCGGATATATCCCCACCCCCGAGGCCTTTGCCGAGGGGAGCGACCTTTACGAGATCAGCCTGTGTGAGGGCAGCCGCCACGCGCCCGAAGCAGGGGATATGATGGTGGGGCGGCTTTTGGAAATGAGCCGCGAGCTTTTTGAATAAGGAATAGGAGAGGTGCTATGAAATTCAAAATTGACGATGCTTATCTTGTAGATCTCTTTCGGGAGCTTGTTGGGGTTCCCAGCCCGTCCGGCTACGCAAAGCAGCTTTCCCCCGTGCTTGCGCGCTATGCCGCAGAGCTTGGCTACACCCTCACCTATGACAATAAGGATACTCCCTACCTTTGGCTGGAGGGCGAAGACAACTCGAAAACCGTGATGGTCACCGCGCATGCCGATACCGTTGGGCTTGTTGTAAACGGCATCGACGGCGGCGGCAAGCTTCGCGTTGCCACGCTTGGCGGGATCAACACCGCCACGCTGGACGGCGAGAGCGTGACCGTCCATACCCGCAGCGGCCGGAAATACAGCGGCCTCATTCTCTGCCAGGCACACTCGACCCACGCCTTAGCGGGTGCGACGAATATGGAGCGGAGCGCAGAAAACCTGTTGGTCGTGCTGGACGAGCGCGCATCTACCAAGGCGGAGGTCGAGGCACTTGGGATCCGCCACGGGGATTACGTTTCGGTAGATCCACGCTGCAGGATCACCGAAAACGGCTTTATAAAATCCCGCTTTATCGACGA
>JAGBZZ010000031.1 GCA_017652965.1 Clostridia bacterium
CGTACGCGATGGCAACGCGGTCGCGGTAAATGAGGACGTTGGAATGGAAGCGCGCTTCCTTTGTCAGATCCTCGACGTCCGCACGGAAGAGGTCGTTACTTTCCCCGGGGATAGCACCCTGACCGCGCAGATACAGTGCCGCGCTGAAGGTACGGGTACCCGTGTTGCGGGTAAACTGCTTGGTATCGAGAAGAATGCCCGCCAGCATCAGCTCCGCCTCTTCCTTCAGGACGCTGCGGGTGCTCATATGCTGTTCGAGGATCTCCGCCACCAGCTCGGAAGCCGAGGAGGCAGAGGGCTCGATGTAGGCAACCACGGGCTCCTTGACGAATTCCGTGGTCTTGCGGTGGTGGTCGATGATGGCGATATCGCGGACGTTACGCACGATATCGGGGCTTTCGACGTGCGCCATGTTGTTCACGTCTACCACGATAAGGAGCGTGTTGGGACGGATAAGGTCCATACCCTCGTTGGGGTTGACGAACATATCCTCGTAGCCGTCCAGCTCCTGCAGCTTATCAAAGCAGGGGGCAAGGTTCTTGTCCTCGGTATTAACGACGATGTGGGGATGCACGCCGCACATCATGGCAAAGCGCGCCATGCCGACCGTGGCACCGAAGGAGTCGAAGTCGGGGAAGCGGTGGCCCATGATAAGAACGCTGTCGGTACGCGCCATCAGGGTCGCCAGCTCGCTGGCTACCACGCGGGAGCGGACGTTGGCGCGCTTCTGCACGGCCTTGGTCTTGCCGCCGAAGAAGTCATCGCCGTTTTCGGTACGCACAACGGCCTGGTCGCCGCCGCGCTGGAGCGCCATATCGAGGGCCGCCTGCGCGGATTCTTCCTTTTCCCCAAGCGTTTTACCAAAGGTGGAAACGCCGATGGAGATCGTGATCGGCATACCGTCGCCCACGCGCACGGAACGAACGTTATCCAGAACGTCAAAGCGGCGCTCGATACACTTTTTCAAACCGCTTTGGTTGAAGAAGGCGATGTATTTATCCTTTTCGTAGCCCTTCAGCACGCTGCCCATCTCGGACACCCATGCTTTGATGGCGTCCTCGGCCGCGGTGGCGGCGGAGCGGTAGGTATCCTGCACGTACTGGAGCAGTTCCTCAATGTTATCCATAACGATGTAGGCGACAACGGAGGTCTCCGCCTCGTGAAGGGCGGCAAGCTGTTTATGCTCCGTGCAGTCGGTAAAGAGGACGAACCAGAGGGAGCGATCCCTGCCGTCAAGGCGAATGCCGTCGTAGCGGTACAGACGGTCACCGATGGTGGCGATGGCCTCCCCTGCCTCGATGTCCGCGGCCGAGATGGCACATACGTCATCGATCTCCGCACCCACCACAAGATCCGAGCGGCCGACCATATCCACCAGCATACGGTTGCACCACACGATGTGGCCGTCCATGTCACACAAAAAGGCGGGCTGGTGCAGATTGGCGATCACGTATTCAAGGCCCGTGCCGAACGCCTCATGCAAGCGGCGGGCACTGGACACGCTTTCACTGCCCATGCGGATGGCCGCCCAGATGAAGAGGAGAAACAGATAGGAGAACAGGCCAAGAAGCACGGCCATGGCGGGGGCAATATCCGTCACGTCCGAGAGCGTGCCGAACACCACAAGGGAGAGGCAGGCCAGCGCCACACAGACAACGATATCCAAGCGTGTGGCAATTCGTTTGTTGTTGTTTTGCATAAATTCCCTTTCTTATCCGTTCCCGTGAGGGGGGCGGATCGCATTTTTGAGAATAGAGATCGCATGCGCTACGCCGAAGAGGGTCAGGGCGAAGCTTGCGTAATAGACACACAAAAGGAGGAAGAGGAAAAACCAGATGCGGTAGCTTCCCCTGCCGCCCTCCGCCCGACGCATACCGAGGCGGATGCGGGGAAGGAAGGAAAGGCCGCCGAGTGCAAAGAGCGGGGACAGAAGGGTGACGGCATTCATACAGACAAGGGAGAAGACGGAGGTGTAGTCCTGATAAAAGATATTCACAAGGAGCACCAAAAGGTATAGGACGGCGGGAAGGGCGCCAAGGCGATAGGCGCGTCTCTTTTCGGTGAAAAGAGCCTTTTCCCCTTCGCGGGCGGCAAGAATGGAGAAAAGCTGGGTCAGGCAGGTGACGCCGAGCGAGAAAAGAAGCACGCCAAGCGCAATCTGACCGGGCAGAAGCGAGGCCTGCTGTACCGCAAGGGTATGCACCGCGTCATAGGAGGGCACGGTGGCCTGCATCCCGACAAGCGCGGAGGCTTCTGCGATCTTGGAAAGCAACCAATGCTGGGAGGCGGCGAAGTCC
>JAGBZZ010000292.1 GCA_017652965.1 Clostridia bacterium
AACCGGAGAGATTCCACATCGGGGGCTTCCACAACCTGGACCAGATCAAGGATGACGAGCGCATCGTTTCCATCAAGACCCTGCTTTCGGTCATCGACACGCGTGACCATTATACCTACAACCACACCGACCGTGTGGTGCATTACTGCGAAAGCTTTGCCAGATACGCCAACCTGTCGGCCGAGGATTCCCGCAAGCTTTTGTACAGTGCCTATCTCCATGACATCGGTAAGATCAATATCCCGCAGGAGACCCTGATCACCGAAAAGCGCCTCACTGACGAGCAGTGGGAGGCGATCCGCCGTCATCCCAAGGATGGCGCCGTGATCGTACGCAAGATCAGCAACTTCGGCGAGATCGCCAAGATCGTGCTTCAGCATCACGAAAAGTACGATGGCACCGGGTATCCGAACGGGACGGCAGGCGAGGATCTGCACTATCTTGCGCGCATTCTCACCCTGGCAGACAGCTTTGACGCCATGACCTCCAAGCGGCCGTATCAAAAGGTGAAGACCTTTGAAGAGGCAATGTCGGAGATCCGCCGTTGCGCCGGCACGCAGTTTGACCCGAAGCTTGCCGAAATGTTTGTAGAGTTTATTGAAGAAACCTACTATTGAAAACTGCCGCATTCCCTATGATAGAGATAAAGAAAAAGCCACCCGCAGGTGGCTTTTTCTTTATGTTCAGGTCATGGAAAAGCGAAAGATCTCCTCACCCGCAAGCGTCTTGGCGGTAAAGATGCCGTCCTCCAGTATCATATAGGAGTTGGCACTTCCGTCCTTGGGGATAGAGACCGAGCCGGGGTTCAGATAGGTGATCCCCCCGCGCCCCTCACAGGCCGGCACGTGGGTGTGCCCGTGAAGCAGGACGTCCCCCGCCATAAGCGGCGGCAGAGAAGCGAGATTGTATGTATGCCCGTGGGTCACAAAGACGGTGTGGCTCCCCACGGCGATCAGCGCATATTCGGCAAGAATAGGGAAGGATAGCACCATCTGGTCGACCTCTGTGTCGCAGTTGCCGCGCACACAAAGGATCTCGTCACGGATGGCGTTCAGCATCTCGATGACACGCCTCGGTGCATAGTCACGCGGCAGGTCGTTGCGCGGGCCGTGATAGAGGATGTCCCCAAGCAGGATAAGGCGTGTGGCCCCCTCGCGGCGATAAGCCTCAAGCATCCGCTCGCAGTAGTAGGCCGACCCGTGGATGTCGGAGGCAATAAAGTATTTCATGCTTTTGCCCCCGCTTTACGGGATAACCGCCTCGTTGACAGCGCGAATAACGATGGCGCGCTCCTCGTCCGAAACGGGAACGTCGAATTCGTTAAAGGTGTCGCCCGAAATATCCTTGCCCGTCAGATACTTGAGCCAGGTAAGCGCAAGCAGATAGCACCCCACCCCATTCGAGGCGTGGGCGGTGTCCTGGTGCATGCAAAGCCCTGCCTTTTCCGCCGCCAGCATGGCCTCGCCGCAGGGCATGAGACCGTCGGCCGAGATGCGCTCGGCGGCCAGCGTGGAGGATTCACGGATGGCCTTCAGCATATCCTCGGCCTTTTCAAAGTGCATGCCGTTGATCAAGCGGTCGCTCCCCTCGGCGTACGCCCAGGTTTCGTGGATAATGATCTTGGCGTGCGGGCAATATTTTCTTACGTAAGCGGCAAGCTCCTCGATGTAAGGGAAGTAGGTATTGCTCTTCGGGCTATAGGGGCTGGCCTGCTGCAGGGTAACAACGTCCCAGCTATCACTGCGTAGCGCCTGGCGGATCGAAACCTTCAGGCCGGTGGACTCACCGTTGAACACGTAGGCGTAGTCATCGCGGTCGTCCAGCATATTCCAGTAATGGGTCTGGAGAGAGCAACCGCCGATAAACAGATTGACCGTGCGCATGTTCACGCCGTTATGCTTGGCAAGGCGGTGCAGATAGCGCTGCGCATTGCCGGAAAAGCTGTTTCCGATAGATAAGATCTTCATAAAAGGGGCTCCTTTTTATCATAGTGATGCTTTTATTATAGAGGAAATCCCGCCCAAAGTCAAGGTGTATCTATGCGGCGGCGCCATTTTTTGGCCGCCGCCACTCCGAAAATCTCTTGAACTTTGCCGCGCGGTGTGCTATAATCGTTCATAAGGACTATATCCCAAAGCAAGGGGGACTTTTATATGCTTAAAACCAAGATCGTATCCTCGCAGATCAAGGCGTTTGTGGACGACAGTATCGACAGCTTTCATCCGCTTACGCACATTTCCGCACTCGCAGGGGAGAAGCTTTCGGTACAGCTTTTGTATGTGGACGAGGGCCGCGGCGCTCTTCCCACACGCCCCTTTCTCACGCTTTGCATCGAGGGCGACCTTGCCCCCTACGTAACCCTTCGTGACGTGCGCAGCGTGCCTGTCGATCGGCCGGTGTATCCCCAAAGGTTCGATTCGCAGTATCTGCGCACCACCCCGGGCATCTATCCCGACATTCTGACCCCTCTGCGCTACGGCGGCTACGTTGTCGTCTCGCGTGAAAAGCTTCGCTCGGTCTGGGTGGAGATCGATATTCCGAAGGGCTTTGCGGGGAGCGGCGCCCTCACCCTTTCGCTTCTGCTGGCAAGGGCAGGGGTAGGCGACACCGGCATTACCGACTATGCGGATCAGCCGAAGCTTTCCGAGGATAGCCTGACGGTTGAGGTCATCCCCGCCGACCTGCCCGAGCAAAAGACCCTCTTTACCCAGTGGTTCTATGCCGATTGCCTGGCCTCCTACTATAACGTGGAGGTCTGGTCGGATCGCCACTTTGAGATCATTGAGGAGTTTCTCCGTGTCGCGGCCGCGCGCGGGCGCAACATGATGTACACCCCGATCCTTACCCCCGCGCTGAACGCGGTGCCGCCCTACCTCAGAAACCCCAGCCAGCTTGTCAGGGTGGAGCTTGCAAACGGGGTCTATTCCTTCGATTTCTCGCTTCTTGACCGCTGGATCGATATCCTCGACCGTGTCGGTATCAAGTACATCGAAATGTCGCATTTCTTCCACCAGAAGCCGGTGCAGTACGCCGCCAAGGTGTACGCCACGGTGGACGGTGAATATAAGCTCCTCTTCGGCTGGGATACGCTGGCGCTTTCGGAGGAGTATATCCACTTCCTGCGTGAGATGCTCACCGCCCTTATCGCGCATCTTAAGGCGCGCGGGGACGATACGCGCTGCTATTACCACATCGCCGACGAGCCGAACCCCGCCACGCTTTCGCAGTATATGCAGGAGAAGGAGGCCATCGCCGACATCCTTGCGGGCTACAAGATCATGGATGCCCTCTCGGAGATCGAATTTTACGAGTCGGGCGCTGTGGAGATCCCCGTGCCCGTCACCGCAAGTGCCGCCCCCTTCATCGCCGCCGACATCAAGGAAAGATGGGTCTATTATGCCTGCGGGCAGATCCTTGACTACTCCAACGTCTATCTCGCCATGCCCTCCTGGCGTACGCGCTCGCTCGGGATGCAGATGTACAAGTTCCACATCGACGGCTTTCTGCACTGGGGCTATAACTACTATAATAACAGAGCCTCGGGTGATGCGATCAACCCCTACCTTGACCTTAGCGGTGAGGACTGGGTTCCGGCGGGCGACACCTTTATCGTGTATCCCGATCAGAACGGCCGCCCGCTTGAGTCTATCCGCATGATGACGCTTGAGGAGGTCATGCAGGATATCCGCGCCATGCAGCTTTGTGAGAGCCTCTATTCCCACGCCGAGGTCGTGGCGGCTATGGAGGAGGAGCTTGGCGCCGAGATCACCTTTGAAAGATGCGCCCACAGTGAGGACGAAATGCTTCGCGTACGTGAGCGGATCAACAGCATGATCGCCGCGCGATCGAATTTGATTGAATAAAGAGAGGTTGCTTTTATGTCGGAAAAACGTTTTGAATACGCAAGCCCCGAGTCTGTCGGTATTTCCAGCGCGGCCATTGAACGGCTGATCGACACCATGTGTGCCCACACGGGCGACGAGGAGACCCACGGCTTTACCATCATCCGCCACAAAAAGATCGTGGCCGAGGGCTACTTTGCGCCCTTTCGCGATGAGCCTCACGTGATCCAGTCCTGTTCCAAGGCCTTTACGGCCGCCGCTGTCGGGCTTGCGGTTGCCGAGGGGCTTTTGGGGCTTGACGATCCGGTCGCACAGTATCTCCCCGAATATCTCCCGGAAAATCCCGATCCCCGCACGCTGAAAATGACGGTCCGTCAGCTGATGTATATGGCAGACGGGCATGCCGAGAAGGTGTTTGCCTATCCGAACTTTGAGATCGCCCCGGCCGAATTGAAGCGCAAGTTCTTTGCCGCATCCTTCAGGGAAGACGGTGCCGAGGTTTTTAAATACGAAAATACCAACCCGTATATCCTTTCTGCCGTCATTAAAAAGGTCACGGGGATGGATATGATGGACTACCTCCGTCCCCGCTTCCTCGACAAGCTGGGGCTGGATCCCTATCACGTGCCGGATGACGAGGGGATGACGGTCGGCTACAGCACGCTCCGTCTCCGTCAGGAGGAGCTTGCAAGATTCGGCCAATGCTATATGGACGGCGGCGTATGGGAGGGCGAGCGCCTCTTCAGCGAGGAATGGGTGAAGGAGGCCACTGCCAAGCATATCGATACCCTCGCCGCCCGCCGCCCGGTGCGCGACGACGACTGGAAGCAGGGGTACGCGTATCTTATGTGGCGCGGTCAGCATAACTCCTTCCGCTTCTGTGGGGCGTTCGGCCAGATCTGCGCCTGCTATCCCGACTACGATCTCATTTTCTGCCTGAACTCCGGCCACACCCAGGTGGTGCAGGACGAGCTCGACAGCTTCTATGAGAACATCCTGACAAAGCTCGAGGATCGCCTCCCCGAGAACCCCGAGGCCCTCGCATCCCTGCGCCAAAGATGCGCCACACTCTCCCTGCCGCAAAAGTATTCTCCCGCCTCCCCGATGGTGTCGGTGGTCAGCGGAAAGCAGTATGAGGTCACGGGGGACGAATACGTAAGGAGTGCACAGCTCACCTTTACCGATGATGTGTGCCACGTGGTGCTGGATCTCGCAGACGGCGACAGCTTCGTCGTGGATGCGGGCCTTCGCGACTTCGCCATGACCGATTTCACCAACACCACCATTAACTCCTTCCTGCCGAAGGATGACGGCGTTTGCGCGGCCACCGGCTATTGGGAGAAACTGAACGAATTCCGCGTCCACGGCCGTCTTATCCCCAATACCACCGCCTTCCACCTGACCTTTACCTTTGAAAGCGGGGAGCTGAAATTCACGCAAAACGTAGTCCGCGGCCGTAAAATCGGCGAGCGTCAAGGTCACGCAGACTTCAGACAATACCATTCATAAGGGAAATAAAAAAGCCTTGCCAACCGTTTGCAAGGCTTTCCTTTTTTTATTTTATAACAACCGTCACAGACCCTGCGACGGGGATCTCGATCGGCAGATACGCAAGACCGCCAACCGGGTGAAAGACACGCCTTTCGGGCGAGGTGACCATCGGCACACTCGACAAAACAGTCACGCCGCCTTCGATCTTGAGCTCGGTGTTATTCTCGGAAAGGGTAACCCTTTGATCCTTTCCGCAAACGAGGGGCAGACGGTAAACGCCGTCGGCACATTCGAGTGTAATTTTCAGCTCACTGCCCTCGAAGGAATAGCGGGCCTGCCACTCTTCGGCGGTTGCCGTGATCACCGTGCCCTCCTGTAAGAGCCTTGCACTCCTGTCGCGGCAGGCTTGCCGACCGTCAATCACAAATTGCGCGGTCATGGACGGGGGACTCGCGACTTTGCGGAGATATTGCTGATTGAGCGGCTCGGTGGGGATGTATTCGGCCGTTGTTGCCGCGCAAACAACGCCGTAGGTGTCGTGATAGAGCAGCGTCATCGATCCGCCCGCGTTTGCCGTGTGGGACGGCTGACAATCATTGCGAATTGTTGAAAAGGTCGCTCTGAAAGAGCCGTCGGACACCAACACCAGGTGGCCGTTTTGATAGGCCCTTACTCCGAATTTCTCTTCACCGGGGAGCGTGGTCACCCGCGCCTCTGTGACGCTCTCGGCCGTGACGAGCGCCGCAAGCGCCTTGGCGTGGGCGAAGGTGTGGTGAAGGCAGGTCGGCTCACCCGTAACGTCGGCCATAGGCATAGAAAGAAGCCCATCGTGGGTGCAGGCTTCATACAGTGTCAGCACGCGCTCGGCGGCGGTTGCAAAAATCGGATCGTCACAAAGAAG
>JAGBZZ010000032.1 GCA_017652965.1 Clostridia bacterium
ATCTCGTCGGGCACTATATGCCCGCCGCCCTCCCTAAGGTCGGGTTCGACTCACAAAACACCGCACTGTGGTGTTTTGCTCGCGGGGGACTGACACGCGGGGTTGGTACGGAGAGGGGGAAAAGGCAAAGAGACAAAGCCGAAGCGGTTTTCACATACGCCGGTTCGCTTTACACTTTTGATTGACAAACCGGGGAAAGTTTGTTACAATGGAATTACGGTTAAGACCCCGGCGTTTTCCGACGGAAAAAATCAAGGAGAGAAACCATGAAAAAGACATTTTTTTGCCTTTTGGTGCTGGTTCTGATCCCGCTTTTGCTGCTTACCGCCTGCGGTGGCAACGGCGACGAGACGACCCCCGCGCCAAGCACGCCCCCTGCGGCGTTTTCCGATATTGCCGCTTATACCATTGTATATCCAACCGATGCCGACCCCGAGATCTTCCGTGCGGCGCGCGCCGTGCGGGATGCCATCAAGGCGGCCACCGGCGAAAGCCTGCCGATGCGGGAGGATTTTGTCGGCCTCGGGCAGGAGGTTCCCACCGATACCAAGGAGATCCTTATCGGCTTTACCAACCGTGCCGAAAGCTCCTCGCATCTTCTGCGCTTCCACGATACCGGCATCTACTTTGAAAACAGCCGCCTGGTGATCACCGGCGGTAGCCCTGCCGCCGTGGCCGCGGCCGCCGAGGCCTATATCGCCTCCTACGTCTCGGGCGCGCAGGTGCTGTACCCCACCACGGCCGACATTGTGCGCGCAAGCTACACCGTGGACAGTGTAACGCTTGACGGCGTGTCTCTGGGCGAATACGTGATCGTGCGGGATTCCGCCAACACCGCCCTTGCCCTCTACCTGCAGGATGAGATCGCCGCGGCGACCGGCTATCGCCTTTCTATCCTTGCCCCGCGTGACCCTGCCCGCGGCACCCGCGAGATCGTGCTTGGTAACCCGGACGGAGACGGGCGCACCCTGCCCTCGACCCCTGCGAAGGGCAGCTATGTGATCGCGCAGTCGGGCAGCCGCCTTTTCCTGTACGGAGACGGGGAGGACGGCGCCTACTCGGCCGCCCTGGCGCTTCTTTCCATGCTGCGCGGGCAAAGCGGCACGCTTACGCTCAGCTTTACCGCCCCGCAAAGCAGTGCCGTGAAGAGCTATGCCCTGTATAGCACCAACCTGCCGAAAACCAGTGTGTCGGCCGCTGACCGCGTCGGCCTTGAGATGACCGCCGAGAACGTCATGGAAAGATTCATGCTTTCCAAGGAGGCACTGCCAGACGAGATCACGGTGCTTTCCTGCGTCAGCGAGACGGCCTATCCGCTTACCTCACGGCTGCAGGTCTTTGTCTCGCCAAGCGGCAACGACAAGAACGCCGGCACCAAGGATGCCCCGTTTGCCACCCTGACGAAGGCCGCCGAGGCGGTCAAGGGAAAGGGCGGCGGCATCATCTGGATGATGGAGGGCACCTACTCGCTCAGCACGACCGCCACCTTTACCGCCCTGCATTCGGGCACGCGGCATGCCCCCCTCTTCTTAAAGGCCTATGAGGGGGCGGACGTCACCCTGACCTCCAACACCCCGCTTTCCACCGATGCCTCGCTTTGGCAATACGTGGATCCGGCCGAAAATGCCGGTATCTATGAGCGCCTGCCCGAGGAGGTGCGGGGCGACATTATGTATACAAAACTTGTCGATCACGGTCTGACAAGCGATGCCTTTGCCAAAATCTCCACCTCGGGCGCCCCGCGCCTGTACGTGGGTGAGGAGGAATACACCCTGGCCCGCTACCCGAACGATACCGGCAACATCAAGGATCTTCTGTACTTCACCTACGTCTACGATGCAGGCTCGGTCACCCTGTCCTCCTCCTCGCTGTACTGGGAGTGGCTGGACCGTGCCGCCAAGGCAGGCAAGGATCCCGCCACCTGGATCGTCGGCTGGGAGATCCGCATTCCGACCGAGGATGCGATCGGCCGTGAGATCCTCGATTGGGTGAATACGGGTGACATCTGGTGCTACGGCTCGACCTACTCGGGCTACGAGCACGCCTATTACAACCTGGCCCTCGAGACCGAGGGGCAGGGCTGGGCACACAATGCCGACGGCACCGCCTGGGTGATGGGCTCGAACGAGACCCCCTACCTCGGCTATCCGAAGTCGGACGGCAAGTATTCCCTGAAGTCCGTAAATCCGAACTCCCGTGGCTCGGCACCCTCCGGCAACTCGCCCGCCGGCCGCAACACCTACTACATCTTTAACGCCGTGGAGGCGCTGGACGCCCCCGGCGAATGGTTCCTTGACCGCGAAAGCGGCATCCTGTACGTCTACCCCACCGAGGCCATGCAGACAGAGAAGATGGCGATCTCGGGTCAGGCCTCTTCCGATCTTCTCTACCTTGACAGTGTGCAGAACATGGTGGTAGACGGGATTAAGATCGACGGTGCCAACGGCATCGGCATCCGCATCAAGACTGCCACCAACGTGGTGGTGCAAAACGTCACGGTCACCCACACCAAGAGCTCCTCTGTCCTGATCCGCGATTCGAGAAACGTGGCAGTCCTTTACTCGGATCTCTCCCATTCGACCGGCACGGGCATGATTCAAGTCAACAACATATCCCTGGCGGAAAAGCTGGAGGATACCGGCATTGTGATCCAGAATAACGTCTTCCACGATGCCGAGCCTACCTACGATATCGGCGTCTATTATTCGGGCTATCATACCGTGATTTCGCACAACTACTTTGAGGACACCACCTGCCACGGCCACAACGCCATCGAGGCGGTAGTGGAATACAACGTCTTTGAGGGCGGCAGTAAGGACGTGACCGACGGCGGTATGATCTATGCCGCCGGGTACACCAGCCGCGGCAACCACTATCGCTATAACCTTATCCACATGTTCCACGCGACCCACAACGCCATTTATAACGACGGTATGGGCAGTGGCCATTACGCCTACGACAACACCATCTCCTTCCTGGGCTCGACCTCCAACCTCAACAAGGGCTGGTACTCCTCTACCGGTATGGGCAACGTTTGCTTCGGTAATATCATGGTTCTGCGTAACCCCTACCAGGTGGCGGCGGCAAACTCCTCTGCCGGGGCAGAGGACGGCAACATCGTCCCTGCCAATTCGGGCGACCAGGTGAACCAGTCCGGCCTCTTCTACTATTACTTCGGCGATGAATATTCCGGTGCCGGCACGGCACGCCGCTACTCGCCCGTGGGCTATGACGGTGCCTCCCAGATTTCCGGCTACCTTGGGCAGAGCGAGGCCGGCCACTGGTGGTTCGGGACAAGGCTGGAGGAGCAGGCCTATTATATGGGCGAAACCAAGGCTCTCTGGAGCGATACCGACCCCGCCTTTATCAACATGCTGGAGGGGACAAGGATCGTCATTGCGGCCTACGAGGATGCAAGCTGTGACTATCATCCGAAGTACTTCTACGTCCCGTGGTATCTCTCGGGCATGTCCTACACCTACGCCGATTTCCCGGCCGATGCCGTTCTGACCATTCCGCAGTATGCCTATCTGGATGCAAGCGGCCAAAGGATCACCGTCCCCTCCCACGAGGCCGAGCGGAACGATGACGGCAGTATCACCCTCACCTATGAGGAGCTGGCCGCCGTGGAGCGCTTCCGCCGTCAGCCCGCCGCTTGCGTGATCTCGGATAACATCCTGCTCGGCGGCACGCCAACCTACGAGGGCGGGAAGTACACCACCACCTCGGATCCCTCGATGATCATCACCGACGGGGTGGACTCCTACCAGGGCTACGTACCGACCGCGCTGGTGGAGAATAACTTCTTCGAATATCTCTATGACGAGATCCTCTTTGATGCCGAGGAATATCAGTACGACCTCCTCCCGGGTGCCCTTGAGGCCTTCGAAGAGGTGCTGAGCAAGGACGGCTACGCTATGATCGAATCGATCGATTGGCGCGCGGCCGGGCTTTCGTTCGAGTATCCGTACCTGAGCGGCACAAGATAAAAAATGCGTATAAATTCCACAAAAGGCCGCCGTTTGGCGGCCTTTTACTTTCTTCGTTGTCGGCATTCTCACCCCTCTCAGTCACGGCAAGCCGTGCCAGCTCTCCCATAAGGAGAGCCTCCGTAGCCGTAGCCCTTGCTACTCAC
>JAGBZZ010000293.1 GCA_017652965.1 Clostridia bacterium
CCCGTATAGCGACCGGGCTTTTCCACCCTGCGGAGCAGTTCGGGAAAGTCACGAAGATTCATAGCATTATCTTTCTTTCTTAAAATAAAAACGCGAGATCAGATACACAGGCAGAAGCCACACAAGCGAGATGGCCGCACCGTAGACAGAATGGTAGCCGCTTATCCCCGCGAAATAGGGCACAAGCAGTGCCGCGAGGCAGGAAAGCGGGGTGGCTATCACCTTCAAAAGGCGCAAAAGCCCGGTGGCCTTGCGATAATTCTGACACAGGAAGAAGGTGTACAGAAGATCACGCGAGCCCGCCCCGGTGACGATGCCGCTTTCGATCCGCGCTTCGGCAAAGTCACAGATCTGATCCGGCTTTTTCTTCACGGCACGGATGCGAAGGCCGGGATAATGGACGGTGGTGGCCAGAAGCTGATCCCCGATGCAGGGATCAAAGCTGCGCACCAGCGTGTAGATCCCATTCTTGTGCAGGCGGCGCACGATCTTTTCAAAGTGGCGGCTGAGGTTGTATTCGATGTACAGCTTGGCATGGATGGTGCCGTCCACCGAGACGTAAAGGATCCCGATGTTGCCGGCATCCTCCTTGTAGACGTCCTCGCTGTCATAGTAGGGGTCGACCTCCTCACGGCGGAAGTAGCCCCACTTCCCCACCCGCAGGCGGGCGCCGTCCACGGTGGCCTCCAGCCCTTCACGCCCCGAGGTGTGAAGCGTGACGTCATCCGAGATCCCAAGCTCGGCCGCCGAAACGCGGAACACCCCGTCCAGGGGGCCGCCAAGCACCGAGAAAAGGCTGGCCAGATAATAGAGCACCTCGTCAAGGCGGCTGTTGTCATACATCTTGATGCGGCGCACGCGCACCTTGCGGGAGGGATAGGCCTCCACGTCCTCGAAGGCAACGGCATCCACGGCGGCATAATCCTCTGCCGCGCTTTCGCCAAGGACGGCCGTGCCGTGGGCATCGGCCTCCTCCACCAGATGATGGAAGGGCAGGCTACGCGCCGCAAGGAAGACCGAGAGCGAAAGCGGGGCGGCCATCCAGCAAAGAAGCGACAAGACGTCAGAGGCTGTATAAGAGGGCGCCAAGGCCAGGTAAAGGATCGTCACCAGTGTCATAACGCCAAGGGTCGCAAGCAAAAGGGCGGTATGATGGCGATAATCCTCGCGCTTTTGCTTCATCCTGGCAAAGTAGCCCGTGACAAAGCCCACCTTTTTCACCCGCAGGACACCGCGGATCCTACGTCCGAGAGCGGCGACCTCCTCTGTCGCATAGACCGAGGGCAGGATCTCGGCGGCCAGCTTGTCCCCCGATTCGCAAAGATGCAGGAAGGTCTTTTCGGCATCCCGCACGCGCATTCTGGCAAAGCCGAGCGCCATGGTGGCGCAAAGGGCGGCGGGAAGCAGAGGCAGGGGGGCGGCGGCCGAGCCTACGGCCAACGAGGCAACGGCCAGGCAAAGGGACACCCCTGCCGAAAGAAGCGCGATAGCAGGCGTGCCAAAGCGCCAGGCAAACAGCTCGTGAATGCCGTCACGCAGGATGGGAAGGGCACACAGGATAACGGCCGCAAAAAGGCCGATGTCCAAAAGAATATGCACCCGCGGGGCGACACCGATCCACTGCGGAACCGAGACACCGAGAAGCGAGAGATTTTCAAAAACGAGAATAGCCAGCGAAATGAAAAGCGAGAGATAGAAGCGGATGCCCGTCTGCCGCTTTTCCTCGGCGTATCCCGCCAGGATGGTTTCAATCTGGTTACGGGACACGTACTCCTCTTCATTTTTATCCGAGGCGGGTGTGCCCTCATGGCGCAGGTCGGCAATAAAGAAATCCTGGGGGCGCAGGGTCCCCATCGTATCCTCGGGCGTGCTTTCCGTAGCAAAGAGGGGGCATGCCTCTCCGATTGGCGTAGCGGCCGGAGCGGCGGCCTCGTCACAGCGCTTCACATAGCGGATACGGAAACGGCGGCGGCGTGCCTTTTTGCGTGCGGCGGCCGCCTCCGAGGCGACCGAGGCCATGGCCAAGATGCCGTCGGGCGTGCGGGGCTATGCTGGGGTCTCCTCCACGGCGGGGGCGCTCTCCGGGGTTTCCGACAGGTCGGTTGCCGCTTCGGGCACGGCAGAATGCACCGGCACCTCCACCGCATAGATCGGCGCCTCGGCGGGAGGGACGGCAGGGGCGGGGGCTTCCTTTTGGGGAGCGGCCTCCTCCATAATATCGGCCGTAACACGCGCGGCACGCGCAGTGGCCGGGGCCGCAGTGGAGGCCTCACGCTTCTTTTCCCGCCCCTCGGCGATCAGCTCATCGATCAGACTGTTAAGCGAAAGCTCCTCGGGCTCAGGCTTGGCTTCAGGCTCGGCTTCCGCCTCGACTTCCGGCTCGGTTTCCGGCTCGGTTTCGGGGGCGGGCGCGGCTTCGGGCTCCGGGGTCACGGCGGAGGCGATCTCTGCCTCGGCGCAAGCCGAGGTCACATCGGCCTCCTCGGCGGGGTCGGCCATCTCCTGCTCCCCGTCTTCGGCGAGCTCTTCCTCGGGGATCTCCCACGGCGGTACACCGTCGTCCTCCCCGTCTGCCTCTTCCGGCGCGGCCGTATTTTCAGCCGTTGCGGCCGGAGGGACGGGAGCTTCGGTATGATGCTCCTCCTCCTCACGGATCACGGCCATCGTTTCACGCAGGCGGGAAAGCAGATCCCGCACGTATTCGGGATTGACGTCCCGCTCATCACCGGGAGCGGCTGTCTCCCCGGTGCCAAGGGCTTGTTTTTCCTGTTCTGACAAGATGCTACCTCCCTCTTATGCTTTGTGGCGGCCGCGTGCGATCTCACAAAGGAGGACGGCGGCGGCGGCCGATACGTTCATGGAATTGACCCGACCGTAGATGGGGATCGAGGCAATGAAATCACATTTTTCACGGACGATGCGGGAGATGCCGTAGCCCTCACTGCCAAGGACGAGGGCGCAGGGGCCACTGAAATCCAGGGCGTCGTAGGAGGTGCCTCCCATATCGGCGGCATACATCCAGATGCCGCGCTTTTTCAGATCCTCCACCGTGCAGGCGAGGTTCGGGACCCGTGCGATCGGCAGGTGGGTGATCGCCCCTGCGGAGGCCTTGGCCACCACCGGGGTAATGCCTGCGGCGTGCCGCTTGGCAAGGATCAGCCCGTGGGCACCGCAGCACTCGGCCGTGCGGATGATGGCACCGAGATTGTGGGGATCCTCGATCCCATCGGCGATCACCAAAAAGGGCGCTTCGCCCCGCTCCTCTGCCAGGCGAAGCATGTCCTCTATCTCACAGTATTCCACCATGGCCGCCATCACGGCGATCCCCTGGTGGCGCGTATGTCCCACCACGGTATCCAGCTTTCGGCGATCCACCTCTATCACGGGGATCCCCCTGCCGCGCGCCTCGGCGATCAGCGAAAGGATCGAGCCCTCACGGTCGCCTGCCGCAACGAGGATCTTGTCAATATCGCGGCCGGAGGCCAAAAGCTCACGCGCCGCATTTCTACCGCCGATCGCCAATACGGCATCGGCATCTCTGCCTACCCCTGCCGCATCCTCGCGGTGAGGGCGGGCGGTACGCGGACGATTATTTTTCTCTTTTGCTTCCATAACAGATCCCCTTTGCACAAATGACATTTCTCTTACCTACATCATACCACATTCCCGCGTTTTTGTAAATTGTTTTTTAATAAAAAACAAAAAACTCTAAAAACTTCCTGCGGCACAAAAAAAGAGAGAGCGTGACCGAAAGCCGGACGCTCTCCCAAGCTATCAAAGTGTGACCTCGTAGGAGGTGATGCGCGGCACCACGGGGCGGCCTGCCACATCCAGAACGCGGCATCCCGCCATCTCACGTGTCACGCCCATAAACATCGTGCTATCCATCCCCTCTACGCGGACGGTGGTCCCCTCTACCGTAACCACGGCGCAAAGCGGATCGTTGTACACCACGGTGTGAGAAAGCGAGGTGATCTTCTCACAAAGGTCGGCGGGATAGCAGTCATGCCGCTTTTCCAGCCAGTCAAAGGCCACCGAGTTGACCTCCATGTACAAAACCCCGTCGATGACCGTGTGATGGTCACGGTGGTGGTGACCGTTAAAGCACGCGATCACACTGTGGGGGCGGCGGGCGTTGGCTTCATTGATGATCTCACGGACGGCATCCCGCTCCTTGGTGCCATCCGGCCGCTCAAAGCTGGCATGGCTGAAGAGGAGGCAGGGGCCGGGGGCGGTGGCAATAGTCTCGCGCAGCCAGGCAAGCTGAGCGGGGGACATGCACTCACGCGTGGCGGCGTGCTTGAAGTAGTTACCAAGCGAGTAATTGACGTACTCGCCCGTCTCCTCGTCATAATAGAAGTTGGTATTGGTGGCGATGATCCGATAGCCGGCAAAGTCAAAGTAATAGTAGCCACAGCCGCCCGGTATCCGATAGTAGCGCAGGACGTCCTCAAAGGCCGCATTGTCGGCATCATGATTGCCAAGCACGTGGTAGGAGGGGATGTGGAAGCTATTGTAGGCCTCGATCAAGGGCAGATGGATATCGCGGCAGTTGGTAAAATCCCCCGCGTGGATCATAAACTCGCACCCCGTCTCCTCGGCACGCTTTTGGAAGGCGGCCAGTGCCTCGGGCGTGCCGCCCTTAAAGATACCGGGGGCATAGTGAAAATCGGAAAAAAGCAAAAATTTCATGGTCTCACCTCGTGTACGGTCTTTTTTGAAATTATAGCATAGCACGCCGAAAAAGTCAAGAAAAGCGCCGAAAAAGCGGAGGAATACACGGCTGTCCCCCCCCGGCCGAAGGAGGCGGAGGGAGGATGTGAAAGGGCAGCGGGAGAACAGTTTTGTTTACATATTTCCGCCTGTTGTCCCTCTTCCCCGTGCCGCTTACAAAAGTGAAAAAAACAAAAAAAGAAAGGCACGCTTTCGCGCACCTTTCTTTTTGGCTTAGAACTGCTGTCTTCTCTTCGCAAAGCACTCGCTGCAGTACACAGCCTTGCCTTCGGTCGGATTGAAGGGCACTTTCGCTTCCTGACCGCACTCGGCACAAGTAGCCGTGAACATCTCACGGGCACCCTTGGCGGCGTTCTTTCTGGCATCACGGCAGACCTTGCATCTCTGGGGCTCATTCTGGAAGCCCTTCTCTGCATAGAACTCCTGCTCACCGGCAGTGAACACGAAGTCGTTGCCGCAATCCTTGCATTTCAGCGTCTTGTCCTCAAACATTTCCCTCTACCTTTCTGGATAAAAAAGATTAAATTTTGCCACCAGACGGATTCCAACCGACACCTTTGTAAACAACGCTCTCATTAAGCTACGGGGGCATATAAACTATTTCAACTGACCGCGGAGCTTTTTCAGCATCCTGCCGATGGCGTTGGACACCGATTTTTCGGTGCGGCCAACCTCGGCTGCGATCGTGCGCGGGGCATACCCGCGAATATAAAGAAGAAAGATGCGAAGCTCATATTCCGAAAGGCAGGCTATAGCCATCCGATACAAGTCGCCCGTTTCCTCTGCCATGATCAGGCGGCCGGCAGGATCCTCTCCCTCAGCCTCCATATACGGCATGACCTCCTCCAGCGGAACCACATCCACCGTGCGGAGCTTACGATAGGCCGACACCAGGGCATTGCCAATGCAAACACGGGCAAATGCGCCAAACGTGACCCCCTGCTCACTACGGTAGCGGAGAGCCGCGCGGTAAAGCGCCAGTGAAGCATCCTGATACATCTCATCCCACAGATCCCCCTCCGAAAGGAAGCGGTTGACCTGCGAGGCGATCAAGGGGCGGTAGGTATCGAGCAATTCGGAAAAAGCCGTGCGATCGCCCGCGCGGACACCGGCCACAAGGCCGTATACCCTTTCATCCGAACTGTTCATATAATCCAACCTATCTTATATGATAATATTACATCATGCCGTACGGTTTGTCAATACTTTTGTTCAAAAAAAATTTATTTTCTTGCTATTTTTTGTCATTCTTTTAGAAACATCTCAAAACGGCAGAAAAAATTTCCGTCAACTGTTACAAATTTCCGCAAATTCAGCTTTCGGCACGATAGGGCGCCATCAGGTACTCGATCTCACCCGTGGCGGCCACGGTCAGAGAGCGGATGACGGCCTCCGGATTTTCCTTGAAATGGCGGCGGATCCCCTCTGCCATATCCAGCGAGGGAATGGTGAGGGAGAAGGATGCGATCTCCGCCTCCTCGGTATAGGCGCGGCAGGATACCGTATACATCCCGTTTTTACCCTTCTCCACCTGCGACTCGATCTTGGCACCGCGGCGGCGAAGAGAGAGATAGCGGGTTGCCGTTTGCATACTGCGCTTACGGATCGAGGCGACAAGAGAATCCTCAAGATTGGCGGCCGTTACCATGCCAAGGGGGGAGATCATATACATGGTCTTGCCGTTCTCTTCCCCTTTTATGATATGGCCAAGCTCCAAAAGCTCCGAAAAGCAGGCGGTAAAATCAAAGCTTTCGATAAAACCGTCCGTCTCTACAAGATCAATGATCTCATCCATCAGAAGCGGATGGCGAACGGCATTCAGGAGGAACAAAATGAAGATCTTCACATCGGTCTTGTGCTTCATGGGGCTACCTTTTCCGATTTTCATATCTTCTCCTTTCTAACAAAAAGCGCGCGGCACACCCCCGTGCGGACGGCCCCCGGCAAATGCCGGGGACTGCGCAAAAGCGAGGGCCGTGCAACGCGTTTGGGAATTATTCCCCTTCGGTCTCTCCCTCCTCTACGGGAGTCTCGGGGAGATAATCCTGATAGTTCTTCAGAGAGGCGCGGGTGAAGAGGGGATAGCCGTAGTAGGTCGTGGTAAGACCGCTCAGCTTATTGCTCTTCATATAATAGGTCTGGCCGAAGGTGAGGGGGATGATCGGCATATCGTCAAGCAGCATCTCCTCGGCATCGTGCAGGATCTCGGCACGCTTGGCAAGATCGCGCTCGGCAAGGGCGGCGGCGATAAGGGCATCATACTCCTCGTTCACGTACGACGTCACGTGCGTGTAGGAAACCTGGCTCTGATAGCCGTTGGCATCGGTGGAAAGGTCAACACCGTTACCGCTGAGAATGCTGGAGAAGCCGCAAAGCGGAGCAAACGCATCGGTGGAGAGCATCTGGTAATCCAGAAGCACCGCATCGAAGTAGTACTTATCCAGCTGGCCGTCGTTGTGGTAGTAACGGCCGCTTTCGTTGTTATAGGCGGCAAGATGCTCAGCAGCGTTGCCAATGGCAAAGTCCTCATACACGTCGATCAGCTGCGAGCCACGGAAGAAGAGCTGAGACACGGCACCGTTCAGGTCGAGGGTCACGCTTTCATCATTATATTTAAGCGGAACCAGGGTGACGGTGAAGCCAAGCTGCTCTTCCCACACACCCTTCACATACTCGGCCACGGCCTTGTCTGCCTCGGTGTTGTTGTAGGCCAGGGTCAGCTTCTTGCTCTTTGCCGAGAGAGCGTCGAAGGCGGCATCGAAGCCCTCGGGCTTCGCGGTGGCGGTCGTCGAAAGGAGGTTACCGCCCACCTCACGGAACTCGGTGCGGCGGCTGTTGGTATCAAAGACACCGTGGCTGATAAAGCCGGTAGCGGGAACCGCAAAGGTCAGGGTCTCGGCGATGGCGGTTCTGTCAAGCACAGCAGACATCGCCTTGCGGATGATAGGATCGGAAAGGGCCGACTTGCGATACCCGTCGGGGCTGCGGTCGTTCGGGTTCAGAAGGATGGTCATGGTCGAAAGGGCGTTGGCCACCTTGGCATCGTCCTCAACCTCCGCGCGAAGGGCGAGGGGCAGGTCACTCATAAAGAACACCGAGTTGTTGGCGAAGGCATCGGCCAGGGTCGCAAGATCGGTCGTCCACAGGGTGGTGATCTGATAGGGCTTGACGAACTTGTCAACCGGATCCTCACCGACGGCATCCTTGTTGAGGTAGTTGTAGTAGCGGTTACGCTCCAGCGTGAATTCCCCGATGTCATAGTCAAGGGTACGCACGGTGAAGGCACCGTTGGTCACAATGGTAACGGCACGCTTGCCCCAGTAATCCTCGGCCTTGGAAACCACCGACTGACGGACGGGGGTCAGGGCAAGGCTGGTCAGATTGCGGAGGAAGGCGTCATAGTCGATCTCGACGATGTTACCGTCCGCATCATAATAATTGCGGAAGGTGATGGTGAGGGTCGAGCGGTTGTCGGCCGTGACCTTCATATCGTCCACCGTGATGGTCTTACCTTCCTCATCGCTTTCGGCATTCTTGGCCTCGATGGCACCGGCAATGTCGTAAAGCAGGGGGGCGGCCTGAGACTTGAAGTTAGGATCGATGATGCGCTGCCAGGCGTACACCACGTCCTCTGCCCGCACGGGGTTACCGTCGCTCCAGGTAGAGGGCTTCAGCTTGATCTCCATCTTGTACTCCTGCGCCTCAACGTCACGCAGGATCTTGTAGCTTTCCGCAAGGGCGGGAACGACCTTGCCGTTTTCACTGAGAGTGAACAGAGGCTCGTAGAGCAGAGCCATCACACGCATGGCATCGTCATCCAGGACGGCGCGCGCAGGGTCAAAATCATACATTTCCCCTACGTAATACGTGTTGATCACCGCGCCGGAATCCTTCAGCTCACCACACGAGGCAAGCCCAAGAACCGACGAGAGCAAAAGAAGCACCGCAAGGCACAGGGACGAGAACTTTTTCATAACCGGACTCCTTGGAAACATAATTATATGCCCTATTATATCACTAAAAACGCAAAATTGCAACTCTTTTTTCGCGGCCGCCTTGCAATTGTACACCTGCACAATGCAAAAGCGAACATTTTGTGCATTTTCATTAATTTTGTACCGTATGAATAAATAAAACGCACACGGGAAAGCATTACCGAAAAAAGAAAGGAAGAAAAACATGACAAACACTTCCCTGCCGCGCACCGACCTTGCCTGTGAGCGCATGCGCGCCGACACCGACCTTGCCGGGGTGGAATACCGCGAGGAGGAGGGTGCGGGCTACCGCATCAGCCGTCTTTCGGTCAGCAGCGCCGAGGCAGCAAAGACCATCGGCAAGCCCGAGGGGCACTACGTGACCGTGAGCTTTGCCCCACTGTGGGAGCTGAGCGACGGGGAGCTTTCCTCGCTTGGCGAGGTGCTTTCCACCCTTTTGCGGGAGCTTTGCGAGCGCCACGTGAAAAAGCCGCGCTCGGTGCTTGTGGTGGGGCTTGGCAACCGCTATCTGACCGCCGATGCCGTCGGCCCGGACAGCATCCGCGCGATGTTTGCCACCCGCCACCTGGCCAAGGAGGAGCCCGCCCTTTTTTCGCGCTTTTCGGAGGTGGAGCTTTCGTTGCTTGCCCCCGGGGTGATGGCGCAAACCGGCATTGAGACCGGGCTACTGGTAGCCGGTGCCGCCGAGGCGGTGACGCCCGATCTTGTGATTGCCATCGATGCCCTGGCGGCAAGATCCACCTCCCGCCTTGCTACCACAGTCCAGCTTTCCGACACCGGCATCCGCCCGGGCTCGGGCATCGGAAACGGCCGCCGCGCCATCGATAGCGAGGCGCTTGGCGTGCCCGTGCTGGCGATCGGCATTCCCACGGTCGTGGATTCCGGCACACTGGTCTACGATGCCTTTGAGCGTGCGGGGCTTTCGGACGGGGATATCCCGGCGGCGCTTGCGCGCGTTCTGGAGGAGGGGGAGGCCTTTTTCGTTTCTCCCCGCCAGGCCGACACGGTGACCGAGCGGGCGGCGCAGCTGGTGGCAAGCGCCGTTAACCTCACCTTTTCGCCCGGGCTTTTT
The DNA here is from genome assembly GCA_017652965.1 of Clostridia bacterium. The sequence goes on from JAGBZZ010000293.1 coordinate 9,802, forward strand.
GACAAGGGGTGAGGCCTCAGGTACCCCGCGTGCCACCCAGGCGGTAGCGCGTGGGGGAGAGCCCCGTCACCTGCTTGAAGCTTTTGGAAAAATGATAAATATCGCCAAAGCCGCAAAGGGTGGCGATCTCCCCCACCGTGCGCTCGCCCTCCTCCAGAAGATCGATCGCGTGCTTGATGCGGATCGAGGTCAGATACCGATGCAGGGAGACCCCGGTAGCCTGCTTGACAAGCTCGCTTACATAGTTTGGATGATACCCGAGCGCCTCGGCCACCGTTTGGTTGGTCAGATGCTCGGCATAATGCTCGTGCAGGTGGTCAAGCACCGCCCCTGCCGGGGCACGGCCGCGGGAGAGCGAGCCGAGCCTGCGCGTGCGAACGCACTCAAGCAGGATGGCTTCAAGAAGCGCGGCCGCCTCCCTCTCATAATAGATCACCTTACGGGAAAGCACCGCCACAAGGCGGGAGAGGGGCTCGGCAAGCTTATGCATTTCGCAAAGAAAAAGCGGCTCGTTCAGCATCGGCTCGTCGGTGATCAGGACGGGGGAGACGGCATCCTCCTCACGGAATTCCCGCGTGGGGACGGGAGGGATCGAGTCGGAAAGATGCGCGTTTTCCTGCGTGTAGTCAAAATTCACGATGAGATATAACCCGTCGCGCTCCGGGGATGCGAAGGTATAGGGAGAGCCCGGCGGCAGAAGGAGAAGGTCCCCGCGCCCAAGCGAAAAGGGACGGCCGCTGACGGTTACCACACCGCCACCCTCCACGCAGAAAAACAGGCGGACGTCGTAGGAAACGACCTCGTAAAAGCTGTTTTTATGCGGAAGCGAGAAGCGCCGTGCCAGCCGCACAAAGGGGCGTATTTCCTGAAACGAGATGTGCTTCTTCATAAAAAGCGTGGCACTCCTTTTCTTTGTTTTTGACAAATTTGCATTCGTTTTGTCTATTTCATTATATCGCATGATTGGCTAAAATGGAAGAGGAAACGTGTTTTTTCCAAAAGTTTTTCAAGGAGATCGCTATGAGAAGATTTTCGACACAAGCATGGTATTTTCCAAATTGGCACGTCACCCCTCTGAATGAAAAGTGGCACGGAAAGGGATGGACCGAGTGGCAGGTCGTGAAGTATGCAACGCCGCGCTTCCCCGGGCACACCCAACCGAAGACCCCGCTTTGGGGGTATGCGGACGAGGCCGATCCGCGCGTATTCGAGCAGAAGATCCGCGCGGCAAGGGACCACGGGATCGACGGCTTTATCTTTGATTTTTACTGGTTCCCGGAGCTTGGCTCCTACCGCCGCGATTGCCTTGACAAGGGCTTTCTCGGTGCGACCAACAACGAGGAAATGGAATTTTCCCTGATGTGGTGCAATCACGACCCGATCGCCGCGCATCCCACCCCGTACGGCAAGACCGCCGCCGAGCTGAGATGGGGCAGCGGTATGATCGATCTGCCGCTTTTCCACACGGTCACCGAGTTCTGCATTGAGAACTATTTCAGTAGGAAGAATTACAGACGGGTGAACGGCAAGTGCTATTTCGGCATCTGGAACATGGGCAACCTTATCAAGAGCCTTGGCGGCCTTGAGGCGGTCGGTGAAGCGATGCGTGACTTCCGCGCGCGCGCCAAAGCACGCGGCCACGAGATCCATTTTGCCGCACACGCCCCCTCAATGCCCCTGGCATACCGCCTGCCGGATGAGAGGGACGAATACCTGAGAATGGCCGGCATCCTGACGGTGGACAGTGTCTTTTATTACAACTGGGATTTCCCGAAGGTCGAGCATTGGCCGACGATCGACTACAGCGATTACCGTGCGATCAATGAGGAGCGCTATGCCCCCCATGCCGCAAATTGCCCCCTGCCCCTGGATCTGACCGTTTCGGTCGGTTGGGACTCCAGCCCCCGTACTGTGCAGTCGGATATGTATGAGGAGGGCGCAGGCTATGCACGCAACCCGATCGTGGTGGGCAACACGCCCGAGCTTGTAGAGGGTGCCTTCCGCGCGGCGAGAGAATTTGCCGAGAGCGACGCCTTTACCGGCAACGCCGTCACCATTGCCACCTGGAACGAATGGACCGAGGGCAACTACATGGAGCCCGACAGTGAGCATGGCTATGGCTTCCTTGAGGCCTGCGGCCGTGTCTTCGGCGATGGCCGTGAGGAGGAATGACCATGAAAAGATACGCATTTCTTTGGTTTTGCATTTTGATCCTTGCTACCCTTTTGCTTGCCGCGTGCGGGGATACCCCGGCCGAAACCACCCCCGCGGCTACGACCACCGCAGGCACGACTGCCGCCCAAACGACCGCCGCCACCACGACGGCCGAGGTCACGACCACCGCACCGCAGAATCTGCTTTATATCCCGTTTACCGAGCTTAGCGCTTATACGCTGACGGCCGACGAGGAAAGCCGCCCGTATATGGAATGGCTGTGTGAGGCGCTCGCCGAGGAATGCGAGCTCAGCCTTACGCTTGCCGAGGAGGCCACCTCCCCCTCGATCTCACTTTCGCTCTCTTCCGAGGGTGAGGAGATGGTCACCGAGCTTGAAAGGACCGAGGGCGGCATTATCCTGCACGTCAGCGGAAAGAACGGGATGTATTACGGCGTGCGTGCCTTCCTGGATCTTGTGAAGGATGGCATGGCGCAAGGGAGGATCACTATGAATAAGGACGGAAACACCAAGATCGGCAATACCCCCTATGCCGCCCCCTCGGCGGCGGCCTTCTACAACGAAAACGGCGAGCTTGACAGAAACGGTGACGGCAAGATCCACATCGTGTTTATCGGCGGCTCGCTGACGCAGGACAACAAGGTATGGTGCCCCCCTGTCGTCGAGTATTTCAAGAAGCAGTTCCCGAACAAGACGGTCACCTACACCAACGCGGCCATCGG
>JAGBZZ010000294.1 GCA_017652965.1 Clostridia bacterium
CCGCGCTGGAAGCGCCTGCTCGGCGTTGTGCCGTTTGACCGTAAGCAGAATTATACCGAAGGGCTTCCCGCACCCTCGGTGGTTGAGATCCTGATGAGCCAGCATATCGGCGCGCCCTCCCTGCCTCTTGTCAAGGCCGGGGACAGTGTGACTCGCGGTCAGAAGATCGCCGAGGCGGCAAAGGGGCTTTCGGTACCGCAGTTTGCCTCGATCGACGGACGCGTTTCCTACGTAGATGAAAAGAAAATCGTAATAGAAGGATAAAAGAGTTTTGCTATGATCCAAGCAGTAGGTGTATTAGAGCTGAAAAGCATTGCCAAGGGCGTGGAGGCGGCCGATGCCGCCCTCAAAAGCGCCGGCATTTCTCTGGTTTCGGCGCATCCCGCCTGCCCCGGTAAGTTTGAGATCGTTCTGACCGGCGCCATCGCCGACGTGACGGCCGCCGTGGACCATGTGACCGAGCGCTTCGGCAACACAATGGTGGACAGCTCGGTCATGGGGCGTATTGACGAGCGCGTGATCGCGGCGCTTTTCGGCACGCAAAGTGCCAAGCGTGAGGGCTCGCTTGGGATTATCGAGACCTTTTCTGCCGCCTCGGCCATCAAGGCCGCCGACCTTGCCGTGAAGACGGCACGGGTCGAGATCTATGACCTGCGCGTATCGCGTGGGATGGGCGGTAAGGGTATCGTCATGCTGACGGGTGACGTCGGTGACGTGACGGCCGCCGTAGAGGCGGGCGCCCACTACGCCGAGGAGCATGGCCTCTTCTCCCAGCGTTCGGTCATCCCCGCCCCGCATGCAGAGCTGTGGGAGCAGCTGTAAGGAGGATTCAGGATGAAAGAGCTTTCCATGTCGGATAAGATGCGCATTATACAGGAGCTGGTGCCCGGTAAGCAGATCACGCTTGCCCATATCATCGCCAACCCTGATCCCATTCTTTATGAAAAATTGGGGCTTGATCCCCGCAAAAACCGCTATCGCTCGGCCATCGGTGTTCTGACCGTCAGCCCGTGTGAGACGGCCGTGATCGCCGCCGATATCGCCATGAAGACCTCGGGCGGTACGGTGGAGTTTGTTGACCGCTTTACCGGCACCCTGATCGTGACAGGCTCTGTCTCGGAGGTCGAGTCTGCCATTCAGTCGGTATGTGAGTATACCGAAAAGACCCTCGGCTATGCCGTGTGCCCCTTGACAAGAACATGAGAAAGCTCATTCTTATCGGTCGCGTTGCGGCAGGAAAGACCACCCTGCGCCAGGCGCTGATGGGAGAGACCCCACACTATTATAAGACTCAGTACATCCAGTATACCGATGTCATCATCGATACCCCGGGGGAATATACCGAGCTCCGCAATCTTTCCGGGCCACTGGCGCTGTACGCCTATGAGGCGGATGTTGTGGGGCTTGTTCTTTCTGCGGATGAGCCCTATTCGATCTTTAACCCCAATCTGGCATCGATAGTCAACCGCGAGGTCATCGGCCTTGTCACCGGGATCGATAAGCCCCGCGCGAACGTAGAGCGTGCCACCCGTTGGCTGAAGCTGGCCGGATGCCGCCGCGTGTTTGCCGTCAGCTCCTATACCCGTGAGGGGATAGATGAGCTTTTGGATTATCTTTCCGAGGACGGGGACAAAGCCCCCTCTGCAAAAGAAGAGCTGTAAAGGAGAGTATTATGGGTAAGACTAAGATCATTGCCTTTGCCAACAACAAGGGCGGTAGCGGAAAATCCACCACCTGCTCAAACGTGGGATACGGGATGGCCGCCTCCGGCAAGCGGGTGCTTCTCATTGACGGGGATATGCAGATGAACCTCACCCTGTCTTTCTTCCCGGAGGACCGTGCCCTGGAGATCGCCAAGAGCCGTAAGAACCTCTACCACGCCATCAAGGACGAGGCCGATCTTACCGAGTATATCATCCCCACCCCGTACACCGGTCTCGATATCGTCCCCTCCTCCACGCTGATGAGCTCGATCGAGTATGAGCTGTTCACCAAGTGGGAGCGTGAGTTTATCCTGCGCCACTCGCTGGAAAAGCTGGTGGCCGCCGAAGCCTACGACTATATCCTCATCGACAGCCCGCCGACGCTTGGCGGCTGGGTCATGAACATTATGTGCGCGGCCGATTTTCTCCTCATCCCGCTTGAGGCCAGCCCGTGGGGGCTTTTCGGTCTTGCCAACATGTTTAATTTCTACGGCCAGGCCAAGAAGATGGCAAAAGAGCTGGATCTTCTCGGCGTGGCGATTACAAAGGCCGATGAGCGGAAAAACTATTTTAAGGAAACACAGAAAACGTTGTCCGAGCTTGACAACGTTTACGTCTTCCAAAACTTTATCCGTGTAGACAGCGCGATCGAATGGGCACAGGATAACTCAAAGCCCGTCATGGCTTACAAAAAGAACAGCCGTAGCGCCAAAGAATACGCAGAACTTGCAAAGGAGATTATGGAACATGCCAATCGGAAAGAACAGCATTAATCGTGTCGCCGCAGGTCTTGACAGTGAAAACGCCGCCCCTATGGCCGCCGAGATCCCCTCGGTGGAGATCGAGAAGACCATTGTAGAGGGCACCGCCGCGACGGCCGAGCCCACCCCCGCCGCCGAGGAAAAGACAGTAGAGAAAAAGCCGACCGCTAAGAAGCCCGCGGCTAAGAAGCCGGCCACCAAGAAGCCGGCCGCCAAGAAGCCGGCCGCTAAGAAGCCCGCTGAGGAAAAGCCGGCCGAGGAGGCCGCCCCCGCCGTCGCCCCCGAGCTTGTCGGTCAGGCGGTAGCCGCCCCTGCCCCCCGCCGTGGCCGTAAGCCCGGCTCCAAGAACAAGAAAAAGCCGGTGGCCGCCGCAAAGGCGCCCGCCCGCAAAGCCAACCGCATCCCCCGTGCCCCCGAGACGGCACAGACCTTCCTTACCGTTTCTATCGGAGAGGATCTGCCGGTCTATCTTCTGTAAACCCCGGTATCGGAGAAGACAGCTATGTTTGAAAACCAGATGATCGAATGCACCCTGCCCGCGCAGAAGTGCATCGCGCTGATCGCGCATGACAACAAAAAGGGCGAGCTGATCGAGTGGTGCCTTGAAAACAAAAAGATCCTGGAGCATCACTTTTTGTGCGGCACAGGGACGACCGCCAAAATGGTGGCCGACCGTACGGGCCTTCCTGTGCGCGGCTACAATTCCGGCCCCTTGGGCGGTGACCAGCAGATCGGTGCACGCATTGTAGACGGGAAGATCGACGTGGTCATCTTCTTTTCGGATCCTCTCACGGCTCAGCCGCACGACCCGGACGTTAAGGCACTGCTGCGCATTGCGCAGGTCTATGACATCCCGATCGCCAATAACCGTGCCACGGCCGATTTTATTATCAAAAGCCCCTTGATGGATACGACCTACACCCGCCTGCTTTTAAACTTCCGTAAGGAAGTGGAAAAGCGCGCAGGCACCCTTTGAGGAAAAAGGAGATATACCCGAAAAACGGTGTATCTCCTTTTGCTTTACTATACGGCGGGAGCGCATTTTTATCCCGAATTCCGGCGTTGCAATTTTTATCCCGAATTCCGGCGTTATCACTTGAAAATGCACCCCTCTCCTGCTATAATATAAGGCGAAAATAATCGGGAGAATAGATATGTATACTACTCTTTTGCTGTCTCTGTCTCTTCTTTCGGGTGTTGCCGGCAATCTTTTCAGCAAGTGGAAAAGCAATCGCTTAAGAAGCAACACCCCCCTCCGTTACGTGCTGTACCTCTTTTTAAATGGGGTCGTAGGGGCGCTTTTCTTTTTCCTTTCCGGGGGCGGCGCTATGAAGACAGATGCCATGTGCCTTCTTTTTTCGGCGCTCTGCGGTCTTTGCGTCGCGGGTGTCCTGGTTTGCGGGGTGATGCTTTTGCACCTTGCCAGTGTGGTGGGGGTGCACGTGCTTCTCAGTGCCTGCAGTATGGTGGCCTCCGGCCTTTTGGGGGCAATGCTCTTTCACGAGGTGGTGGATGGATGGCGCATCCTGCGCATGGTGCTGATGGTGCTGGCCGCTTTGCTTGTTGTCCTTGAAGGGGGCGGCGTTTCGGTCAAGCGAAGCGAGAAGGGAAGCAGAAAAGGGGGCGCACTTCTCCTTGTACTGCTGCTCATCCTGTCCACCTGCTCCTCTGTCGGATATTCGCTTTCGATGCAGTACTATCTGCGCACGGTGGAGGGGGCAGACCCCGATTCGCTTTTCTGCTTTACCAACGTGTTTTTGGCCATAGGGACGATCCTCCTCTTTGCGGTGCTGTCCCCTGTGCGCCGCTCTGAGGTCAAGGATTCGATGGCGATGTTCCGCCCTCGGATGCTTCTTCTGATCGCGGCCAGCACCCTGCTTTCTAACGTTTCCTCGCTTTTGCAGGCCTATCTTGTGGAGGTGATGGACGCCGCAGTTCTCAGCCCGGTCACATCGGCGATCTCGGTGCTTTGCGCTTTTGTCGCCTCGCTTATCCTCAAGGAGCGGATCGGTAAATATTCCTACGGGGCGGCACTCCTCTCACTTTTGACGGTGCTTTTACCTGGGTAAGGGGGGAACTTATGAAGCGCACCTATTTTCTTGCGGCCACGGCGATCCTTTTCTGGTCGTCGGTTGCCACGGTCACCAAGCTCTTGATGGGAAGCATGACAAGCATGCAGGTGCTTTCTGTCAGCTCACTGTTTGCTTTCCTGTTTCTCTTATGCACGAATGCCGCTACGGGGCGGCTTGCCCTTTTGCGTACCTACCGCGTGCGTGACTATCTGATCACGGTCCTTGTCGGGCTTCCCGGCACCTTTCTTTATTACATGTTCTATTATGCCGGCGCATCGCGCCTGCCTGCCTCCCAGGCCTTTATCATCAATTACCTGTGGCCGATCATGAGTGTGGTTTTCGCGTGTGTGATCCTCAAGGAGCGGATGACCCTTCGCAAGGGGATCGCCATTTTGCTTTCCTTCTTTGGGGTGATGGTGGTCATGGGCGGCGGCCTTTTTGGGGGTGGCAGCTTTTCGCCTCTTGGTGCTCTCTTTTGCGCCTTGGGCGCCGTCTCGTACGGGGTGTACACCGCACTGAACAGTAAGGTAAGCTACGATAAGGCCCTCTCCATGATGTTCTATTACGGCACCGCCTGCCTCCTTTCCACCCTGATCGCGCTATGGCAAGGGGATCTGCCGTCCCTGACTCTGCCGACCGTTCTCGGCCTTGCCTACAACGGGGTATTGACGATGGCGGTGGCCAATACGGCCTGGCTTTTGGCGCTCTTTTCGGGCAAGACGGCCAAGGTCTCCAACCTTGCCTATATCACCCCCTTCCTCTCGCTGGTCTTTACGGCTCTCTTTTTGCGGGAGGAGATCACCCTATGGTCGATCCTTGGGCTTCTTATTATTGTGTCGGGGATATTGATCCAGCTCAAGGACGCAAAGTAAGGGGCTATCGTATTTCGGCATAAACGAAAAGAAAAAGGGATTTTATGTTCATGCATAGAATCCCTTTTTTACATTTTTTTGATTTTTACGGGTTACAGCGCGGTGATCCTGGCGGTGGCGGGGAGGTTGACGGCAAGCGCGGCCTCGGCGCCCGGGCACCCTTCAAGGCGAAGCTCACACGTGGGATAGTCAAGCCCGACGAATTCCTCGCCCTCATACCTCTGGTATCCGCAAAGCAGAAGGGTGGTTTTGGAAAGATCGGTACCCCGTAGGGTGAGGTCGGCGATCGGCGCATTCGAGAAGAAGAGGCGGGTGACCTCGTTTTCTACGTAGATATCCTCCAGCACAATGCTGCTGTGCGGCTCTGCCACGCCCCCCCTCATATAGCTGCGCGCCCACTTGCCGACAAACCATTCGCAGGCGATGGCGTTCACGCGCTTCTTTTGCAGGTGGATCCGGCGGAAGGTGATGTTTTTGCAGGCACAGCTTTTCTCCCCACCCGCCTGGATGCCCACCCATTGGATGCCGTCGGGATAGGTCTTTGCCCCAAGGCCGTGGCAGGGGCGATCCTTAGATTCGTAATAGGTGCCGTCCGGCTGCATCACCACACGGTAGATGTACCCCTCCGATACCACGGTGGAGGAATGCGCCACGCGCACCCCCTCGTACCAATCCACCCACATGCCCGAGGGCATGCGGCAAAAGTAGCCCGTGGTGCTTTCCGCATCGAGGTCGTAGCAGTCCTCGATCAGCCCGTTTTCGATACTGCCGATAAAGGGGGCAGAGGAGGAGTAGTCATAGGCATTGAGGGCGATCGGATCGTCAAAGGTACAAAAGGAGCCGCGGCGGATAACAAAATCACGCCCGGGTCCGAGATGCACGCCGTCCTTGTTGCCTGCAATATAAAGATCCTCCATAAGGACGTTTTGGAAGAAGGCAAGCTGAATGCCGTAATCCTTCTCGGCAAGCCCTGTGATTCTGATATCCCGCAGGGTCAGATTTTCGACAAACATAAAGCCGACCTGGGCGCGCCAGCCGGGCAGGGTCCTTGCGGACTCCACGCCGTTACATTCCATATGCAGGCCATAGATGCTGATGTTGCGGTTCTGCTTGCGCGCAAACGCACCGCGGTTCAGAAAGGCGTTGCCGTTTTTGCCGCTCTTGCTGGGTACACGGATGATCTTGATCCCTGCCGCAAAGCGCAGGGTGGTGTCATCCCCGATCAGGATCGGCTCGGAAAGGGCATAGTCCCCCGGCTTTTCTACCAGGATCTCGCCGCCGATATCCACGGCGGCCTGCAGGGCACGGGCGTTTTCCTCGGCATCGCGACCGGGGAGAAAGCCGTAGTCATTGGCGTTTGTCACGATAGGTGTCCTCCATAACCGGAATTTCCGTCAAGTTGTCTTTACATCAAAGATGAGGATCTCGGCATCGGTATTGCCGGCGTGACGGCAGAGAATATGCGAGATCTCCTTTTCGGGATGCGGGTTTACGATCGGCAGACGGAAGAGGGTATAGTCCCGCCCCTCGCTATCCTTCCCCATGATCGGGAAGCAGGAATAGGTGGCCACGTAGCCGTGGTGGCGGTAATAGACCGAGGGCATCGGCGTGCCGTAGCGGTGACGGTAGGTGTGGATGTTTTCGCTGTAGCGGAGGGGGACGGTATGCTCGCTCCCGTCGGCATAGACGAGGACGTATTCGCCGATCCTGATCGCCGGATCCCACATGGGGCGCTCGGAGGTGCGGTCGGTCGCGTGCGTGATCACAAGAAGCGCGGCCGTACGCCCGACCCTCACGCTTGCCTCGGCATTCCCCTCGGAAAGGCGAAGGGCGACCCTTGCAGGGCTATGGTAGAGAAGCTCCTGCGGGACGTTTTTCGCCTTGCCGCCGATGGGGCAGGGGCGATTTGCCGGGGTCCTCGGGATCCCGCCGATGCGGTGCCGCAGGTCGGGCAGGATGCGATGAACAAGCTCGGCATAGGCAAGGCGATAGGTGGAATCGTAGGTGGGGTTCCACATCATATTGGCGGTATATACAAAGTCGTACATCTTGCCCTTGTAGGCGTATCCGCTCTCACAGCAGGCCTCCCAGGTCGAAACCTGCGCCCCGATCATCCCCGCTTTCTTGGCACGGGTCTCATAGCGCGGGTAGTGGCTGGAGTACATGTTGCCGATCATCAGGCGGTAGCCCTCGGGCAGAAGCTGATCCTCAATGTCATCCTTCAAAAAGAAGTACCAGGTGAAGTCAAGCATCAGGATGTCGCGCGGCAGGTGCTTTCTCGCCTCGGGAACGAGGTACCGATCGTTGCCGTCGTGCAGCATATCCGACCAGATCATCATCGTATAGCCCTTGGCCTCGAGGTAATCGTGAAGGCGGGTGACCTCCTCGACGTAGACCTCGGTCGCATGCCCTGCACACCGCGGGCAGGAGCCGATCTCATACACCTCGTCATGCCCCATATGCACAAATCGCTCGGGGCGTACGACCTCCAAAACCTCATCGATGATCTTGAAGACGTAATCGTAATACTCGGGGTGCCGCGGGCAGATGTCGCGCGGGTAGAAGGCGTTCGAGGGGACGTCGGCCAGCTTCTGGTCGATATCGGCCGTGCCCTCGCTGACGGTGGGGGGCACCTCGGCAAGATGCGGGAAGGCGGTGGTGATGTACTGCGAGTGCGAGAAGCACTGGATCTCGGGGATGACGTCAAGCCCGAAGGAGCGGATATAGTCGCAGATCCCGCGGACCTCCTCATGCGTCAGGATATCATGCCCGACCGAGCCGTAGTGTGCGGGCTTCGGCCATTCGCCGGCCTCATACTTGCGGCAGGCGGTCTGCCATGCCTCGTTGATCTCGGGGAAGCACTTGTATTCCATCGCCCCCGAAAGCTGGATGATGACCATGTTGTAGCGCATCGGCACGAAAAGCTCGCGCACCAGGCGATAGAGGAAGGGGATGTTCTCGCGCATCGGGAGAGCCAGATGCACGCCGCGCATCTCCATCATCGGGGTATCGTTGATCTCGGCATAGCGGAAGCCGTCCGCGGTTGCCAGCTGCAAAAGGGCCGCCGCGGCGTAGAAGAAGGCGCGGCGCGTGCCCGCCGTGATCTTCACCCCGTCCTCGCTGACCGAAAGGGTAAAGCCGTCGTCCTCCCGCTCTGCCCACGCCATACCGATACAGCCACCCGACGTCCCGACCGTGAGCGAAAGCTCATCCGAAAGCCGCTCGGCAAGATAGGCGGCGGCGCCTGCCGCCTCCTCGGTCATAGCCGTGATCCCGTCGATCGCCGAGAAGGGAAGCCTTCCCTTGCGGTAGCGTATATCGGTCGGGATGGGATACAGGGTATCTTCAAGGTCGGCGGCGGCATAGATCTCGATAGCGGCAATGCCGATGTGGGTACACGCACCGTGAAAGCGCAGGGTCAGCCTCTCGGCAAAGACACCGGGCGAGAGGGTGACAGGCTTTCCCATGACGGTTGCCTCGGCAGGGGCACGGGCGATCAGCCTGCCCGTCTCGTCAAGGGCATCGATCCCCGCCGTTTCCGAGCCGCCCGCAAGCGCTAAGGTGATGTGGTCGATAAAGTAGCGCTTATCAAGCTCTATGGCAATGTCAAAGCCGCCGTCCATCATGGGATAGGCGCCGTAAATGATATATTCCCCACGAAAGAGGTTGCCACTTTCGCAGTCAAACCACGGGCCGTCCGTATGCTCCCCACGGGAGTTCGGGGGGTAGAAGGTGGACGTGCCGCGCTTATAGTAGGTGTAGCGGATGGGGGATCTGTCGGCAAAAAGTCTCGTAATATACATAATAAGCTACCTTTCCGGCCGTAGGGCCATAAGATTTCAGAATGCGAATAGGACCGTGGAAAGACACGCACCGAGGATGGCCGTAAACTCAAGGCGGGACGGCTTTTCCCGAAAGAGGAGCAGTGCCGCCACTGCCGAAAGGGCGATCGTCCCGCCCGAGATCAGCGGGAACTGTATCGATGCCCCGATGTGCGGCGCGGCAAGAAGAATGAGAAAATTGCCAAGATTCATGCAAAGGCCCAAAAGGGCTGCAAAGCCGAGGGCACGGGGCGAGCGCATAACCGAAAGCTCCTGCCGCGCATGCCTTTTGGTCAGAAGCACACCCCCCAGCAAAAGAAGGGCAAGCGCGGCCGTCAGAAGCGAGGCGTAAAAGGTAAAGCTCCACTCGTCCACCGCCCCCTCCGAAAGGGCGTGGGTCTGGGAGATGACCCCGGTCATCCCGTTGACCGCAAAGATGGCAAGGCAGATAAGGAAAAAGGCGATCCCGCCGCGGCGCCCCTCCTCTCGCCGCCCGGTGGCCAGCCCCTGCAAAAGGATGCTGGCACTCAGCAAAAGGCAGCCAAGCAGCTTCCCCACGGTGACGGCCTCCTCAAGTAGCAGGATCCCGTACAGAAAGGGCAAAAGCATCCCGCCCAGCATCATAAAGGTGCTGTACACCGATAAAGACCCCAGCGCCAGAGCCTTGATGCCCAGCGTGTGATAGGGGATCATCACCAGCGCAAAGACGGCGGCCATGAGAAGAGACACCCCCGAAAAGGCGGGGCGGCCACCGCATCCCAAAAACGCAAGGATCGCCCCCACGACCCCCACGGTAAAAAGCATGCAAAGCGCGCTGACCGCGCTCTCGCGTACCGTGCGGGAGTAAAGTCGGGTGAAAATGAACTGAAGTGTAAAGCAGAAGACTGCGAGAAAAACAAAGAGATAATAGATCATGATATCCGTCCCGATAGTTGTTTGCCCCTATTATACTACTTTTTTTGCCGTTCGCACAGAAAATTTCGGAAAAATGCAAAAAAAGTGTGAAATTTCATCGCGCGGTGCCCGCCCACCCCCCAAAACCAAAAAAATGCGAAAGAAAATCCCACCTTCTGCTATTGCGCGGCGGTGGCATTTGTGATATACTGGAGGCACCAAAGGAAAGGAGCATGCCCCCCGGGGGCATAGGTGATATGATAAGACAGGATTTTATGTGGGCGACCCTTGTGCATCTGACCACCAACTGCTGGTACGAGGAGGGAAACGACTTTTCGGGGAAGCCGAGCTGGATCTGGGCACAGCCCGGCTCACGCGAGGTGCGGCTTGACCGCGACCTGCTTCTTTCCTATCTTGACGAGATGAAGGCGGCCGGGGTCAACACCGTGATGCTGGACGTGGGGGATGCCATGCGCTTTGACAGCCACCCCGAGATCGCGGCCGAGGGGGCTTACACCAAGGAAGAAATGCGTGCACTGCTTACGCGGATGGAGGAGATGGGCTTTGAGGTGATCCCGAAGCTGAACCTTTCGGCCACGCACGATTATTGGATGGGGGACTACGCACGGATGCTCTCCACCCCTATCTACTACCGCTTTGTGCAGGATATCATCGACGAGACGATCGCCTTCTTCCAGCCGCGCTTTCTCCACATCGGGATGGATGAGGAGAATTATGAGCTGCAAAAGGAATACGAGTACGTAGTGGTACGCCAGAAAAAGCTTTGGTGGCACGACCTCTACTTCTATGTGGACTGTGTTGAAAAGCACGGCGTGCGCGCTATGATGTGGTCTGACTATGCCCGCGAAAAGCCCGAGGAGTTCATCGACAAGTGCCCGCGCTCGGTCGTGCAGTGCGTGTGGTATTACTTCAACAAATATGGCGATAACGTAGAGGATCGCTTCAAGATCCGCACACGCCCCCTGCTTCTGCTTGATCAGGCCGGCTTTGACCAGATGCCGACGGGATGTGTGATCTTTGATAAGGATGCCCTGCCCCTGCTTGCCGCCTACTGCAAAAAGCGCCTGACCCCATCCCGCCTTCTTGACTTTATGCAGACCACGTGGGACCCCGTCCTGCCCGACTGGATGGAAGAGCTGCGAGAGGGCAACCGCCGTCTTAGCGAGGCAAGAAAGCTTTTTGAAGAGGAATAAAATACAAAGGGAGATGCCCCCCGTGTGGGTGCATCTCCCCCTTTTTCTTTAGCCGTTTCGGCGCTTTTCAGCCACCGCAGCAGCAACAAAGGAGAATGATCAGCGCGATGATGATCACAATGGTGCAATTATCGTCGAAAAGATGGCAAAGGCAGTTGTTCATCAAAAAGTCCTCCAAAGATTTTGGTCGGGGCTTCCCCCTACGCTAATATACTATGCGTCCCCCGAAAATGCGTGACGCATATTTCCCGGGATGCCCTCATAGACTATACTACCACAAAGACCAAGATCAAAGGGGAAAATGCGTATGTTTATCTGTTCTGTACGGGCGGGGACGCTCAAATTCTTCGGTGCGGTATTGCTGTCACTGGCGCTTGTGCTTTGCATCCTTGTGCTGGTAGAGCCCACCTCGGCCGCCGCGGGAGCCGAGGCACTGGAAACGGTCAATTACTCGGGCATCCGAACCGATGCCGACCGCGTCAGCTTTTTGGAGACCTTCGGTATTTCGGTGCATCCCACCCCGTGCGAGGAGGTCAGCTTCACGATCCCGTCCGAGTTTGACCGTGTCCTTGCCGGCTATAACGAGATCCAGAAGGCGCAGGGGCTTGACCTTGCCCGCTACAAAAACAAAAAGGTGACCCGCTACACCTACGAGGTAGAAAATTACGAGGGGTACGAGGGCAAGGTGTACGTCAACCTCATTATGTATAAAAACAGGGTCATCGCCGCAGACGTTACCTCGGCAGACCCGTACGGCTTTGTGCACGGCCTCGAGAGGGCAGAATAACAAAAAATCTCCACCCGCCGGGTGGAGATTTTTTGTTGACGTATGGCGGCTTTTTGCCGCTTCGTAAAGAATACCTTACAGCTGATCGAGGTTATTCTTCTTCTTGCTCTTCACAGCCGAGGCCACCATACCGCCAAGGGCCAGAAGGGCAATGGCGTTCGGCAGGACCATCAGCTGGTTGAACATATCGGTAAGGCCCCAGACAAGGTCATTGCCGAGGAAGGAGCCAAGCACGATAAAGGCGAGCGAGATCACCGTGTATACCGGGATCGAGCGCTTCCCGAAGAGATACTCGAAGTTGATCTTACCAAAGAGGTTCCAGCCGAGGATGGTCGAGAAGGCGAAGAAGAACAGGCACACCGCTACGAAGATGTTACCAACGCTCTCGCCGAACTGCGAGCCGAAGGCAAGCTGGGCAAGGTTGGCCTTGTTGAGCCCCTCGGCCGCGCCGGTGGCGTACAGGGGGCCATCCTTCGTGTAGAGGGTGGAGATGACCACAAGGGCGGTCATGGTCAGCACGATGAAGGTGTCGATGAACACGCCGATCATTGCCACAACGCCCTGATCGTGCGGGTCCTTGACGTCGGCAAGGGCGTGGGCGTGCGGGGTCGAGCCCATACCGGCCTCATTCGAGAAGAGGCCGCGCTTGGCACCCTGCGTGATCGCCTTGAAGAGCGCGCCGATCCCACCGCCGAGGAGGGCCTGCGGCACGAACGCATACTTGAAGATCATACCGATGGCCGCGGGGACGTAAGTAATGCGGAAGCACAGGAGCACAAGACCGCCAAGGAGATAAAGGATCGCCATAAAGGGCACGATCTTTTCGGTGGCAGAGCCGATGCGCTTGACACCGCCAAGGAGAATGACGGCGGCAATGGCGGCCGTGACAAGGCCCATCACCCAAGAGGGGATCCCAAAGGCCGTCTGGCAGGTCTCGCCGATCGAGTTGGACTGCACCATAGCGCCCATAAGGCCGAGGGCAAGGATCGCGGCGACGGCGAAGAAGCCGGCAAGGAACTTACCGAAGGCACCCTTGAAGGCGGCGCGGATGTAGTACACGGGGCCGCCGTGCACCGTGCCGTCCTCGTCGACCACGCGGGTCTTCTGCGCGAGGATCGCCTCGGCGTAGATGGTCGCCATCCCGAAGAAGGCGATGATCCACATCCAGAAGATGGCACCGGGGCCGCCGATCAGAATCGCACCGCAGGCACCCACGATGTTCCCCGTGCCGACCTGTGCGGCAATGGCGGTGGCAACGGCCTGGAAGGAGGAAAGCCCGCCCTTTGAGTCGGTCTTCTGCCGGGAGAACATTTTACGCCAGCCCTCGCCGAAGCAGCGCACCTGCACGAAGCGAGTGCGGATCGAGAAGTAAAGACCGATCACGACCAGAAGGACAAGGAGTATGTAGTCGGATAGGTAGGTGTTGATCGTATCCACGATCTTGGTCAAAAAGTCCATAAGAGTTAACCCCCAAAAATAAAATTACGGCGTTAGTCCGCGGAAAAGAGAAAGGAGCCGTAAAAACGGCTCCGGAGAAAACAAAGAAGTAAGCCACAAAAAGGGCATTTGCTTACTCCGTCCTTTTGCCTGAGAGATTCGGCCATCGCCTTACACCTTCGGCACCCTTGCGGGATTCTCCAGAGCTTCCTCCACCCCCAGTCTCTTGCGATTCAGAGGGCTTCCACAGAATGCGGACATAGTATACCACAGATGGGGGCGCTTGTCAAGGGGGAAACCAACTTTTTTTCGAAATTTGCCGATTTTTGGGGGGCGGCGGCCCGCGCGGGGCGGCAAAAACGAAAAACAAAACGAAAAAAATAGCATTACCCCCTTGACAAATTCGCACGCGCGTAATATAATAAGGTTGCATTTGTGCGGTGTCTGCCTCTGCGGCACGGTCGTTTGCGTGAGAATAGCAAAACTAGCGTGAGCTAGTGACGCAAAGCTATAGGGACTTTCCTGAAGTCAGCCAGTTGCCGGATCGTTAGGGCAATTGGCACTTTTTATTTTAAAAGGAAGAATACGAAAGGAGGAGAATATATGTCGCAGATCGTAAAGCAAAAAATCATCCTGATCGCACTGTCGATCGTACTGCTTTTTTCCTTCTTTGGCTTTTTGTGTACCAGCCACAGCCTTGCCTGGTTCGCCGCCAACCGCCGCGTAGAGGCAAACGGCGTCTCGGTCAGCGCTAAGGTCTCCCCGAACCTTGTGATCTACAAATCCGCCGATGAGATCGACGATGAGGATAAGGCCTTCCAGTTCTCGGTGGACTTTGAGGGCACGAGCCGCGAGAACATGGTCGCCGTGACAAGGGATAAAGATACAGGGGAGTACAAATACCTTGTCAACACCCACGCCGTAGGACACGAGAGCGGTCTGGCCAAGGATCCCGAAGTCCCGCTGGTGTACGAGACCGTCCCTGCCACCAAGAACGATGCCTACTTCATCGATTACACCGTTTATATCGCCTCTGCGGGTGTCGCCCTGAACGCCTCCTCGCTGACGGCAACCATCGACCCACCTGAGATTCCGCCCCCCTCGGAGGAAGAGGCCGCGGATGAGGAGTTCGATCTTGAAGAATATCTCGCGGGCTACCTCTTCTACAACGCCGCCAGTATTGATTTTTACGTGGGCACGGCGGACGCGGACGGCTACCGCGGGACGGCCTCGGTGGCCAATGCCGCCACCTCGGTGGAGCTGTTGGAAAAAGATACCGAGATCCCCCTGAACACCGAGGGCGGCTATATTACCGTGATCATGCGTTGCTACTTTGACGGCGCGCTGACCTATGAAGAGACCGTGGATGGCAAAACGGTGACCCGCGCCTATATCAACTCCTACACCGTCACGCCGAACACCCACGTGGTCTTTGGGGTGGACTTTGTGGCCACCGACGCCCCCACCACCACGAACTGACCCGCAGAAACATCCTAAGAAAGGAGGCGGAAGCATGAAAAAGCTTTCCCGCGTATTGAAAGAGACCTTCATGCTGATCAGGGCAAGCCGTGCGCTTTCCACGATGGTGCTGCTGATTCTGATCTTCTCCATGCTGACGACCGCCTCGGTAGCTTGGGTGACCTTTAACCGCAAGACCGACTCTGACAATATGGATATGTCCCTGGCTGTGGACGATACCCAAGCGATCTATGCGGCCTATATGTTTGACCTTACCAAGGAAATGGGTACCAACTTGGGGAGCGACGGCAACCCCCTGAACGTCACCAACATTGACCTCAACCAGTACGATACCGTTTTCACTGCACGAAATAAATATA
>JAGBZZ010000295.1 GCA_017652965.1 Clostridia bacterium
CCGTATCCTCCATGCGGTTGGCTTGTCGGTTCGAGAGCCTTTCCTGCTCTTCGGCAATGCTGTTATAACTTTTGCTTTGTTTATTGAGCGCGTAAGCCTGCAAGGCGTGTGGCAATGCATTGGCGGCGGCTGAAACGGCGGCAGTGGTTAATGTAGTAAATCCCATGCGCGCAGTTTAACGCATGTTGTGCTGTGGTGTAAAGTGAGGTGCAAGCCGCGCTTGCACCTTCTTTTTTTATTTCTTTCTTTCGGGAATGAGGAAGATAAAGACGAGCGAGGACAGAAGCAGGAGCATGGGGTAATAGAGGTGCGAAATGACCTCAAAGGCCGTCAGCTCAAGCCCCAGCGTTCCCACGGCGGCAAGCGCGACCAGCATCTGGGCGCCGTAGGGCAAGATCCCCTGGAAAATGCAGGAGAAGGTGTCAAGGGTGGAGGCCGTCTTTTGCGGCGAGATGCCGTATTCCTCTGCCATTTCGGAGGCGATGGGGTTTGCCATCACGATGGCCACGGTGTTGTTGGCGGTGGCGATATCCATCAGCCCGACGAGAAGCCCGATGCCAAGCTGACCGCCGCGGCGACCGCGGAAGATGCGGCGGGTAGCCGCCAGCAGGGCCTCAAAGCCGCCGCCCTCACGGATCAGGGCGCAAAGTGCGGAGACCAGCACCGCGACCATGGCGGTTTCAAACATGCCCGACACGCCGCCGCCAATATTCTCCACCAAGGTGGGGAAGGTCAGTGCGCCCGTTGCCAGCATGATGACCGCGCCCAGCAGAATACCGCCGAGCAGGGAAAGAAACACGTTCAATCCCGCCACGCCGCATACCAGCACGAAGAGGTAGGGCAAAATTTGCAGAAGGCTGTAATCCCCCCGTGGGATCGGCTGAATATCCGAGCCGAGCGAGAGGAAGAGGATCAAAAGGAGCGTGGTGATCGCGGCGGGCAAAACGACCGCAAAGTTCGTTTTGAATTTATCCCGCATCGCGCACCCCTGGCCGCCGCAGGCGGCGATGGTGGTATCCGACACGAAGGAAAGGTTGTCGCCAAACATGGCGCCGCCCATGACCGTGCCCACGCAAAGGGGGAGCGAAAAGCCCGAGGCGGTGGAAACGGCAACGGCGATGGGGGTCAGGAGCGTGATCGTGCCGACCGAGGTGCCCATGGCCGTGGAAACGAAGCAGGAAACGAGGAACAAAATGCACACCGCGAAGCGGGGCGGAACGACCGAAAGCAAAAAATACGCCACGCTTTGTGCACTGCTTCTGCCGACCACGCCGACGAAAATGCCCGCCAGCAAAAAGATCAGCAGCATGGTGATGACGTTTTTATCCCCGACGCCCTGCCCCATGACGGCAAGCTTTGCGTCAAAGGAGAGGGAGCGGTTTTGCAGGCAGGCGACGAGCAGTGCCACAAGGAACACCGCCACGATCGGCACCTTATAAAAGCCCATCGGGATCGCCAGCACGTATTCAAACAGGATGCCAAGGGTCAGATACAGAAGAACAAAGATCGGAATGGGGAGCAATGCCCATGCGTTTTTCTTTTTCATGCGCCCCTCTTATTCCCCGTCTTCTTCACTCTTTTTGGCGGCAAAGTCGATCTCCTTGCCCTGCTTTTTCCAGTCCATGTACTCAGCAGTAGCGGCGAACATGACGTCGCCCGAGGAGTTGAGGGCGGTTTCAAGGGAGTCCTGCACCACGCCGATCACAAAGCCAACGCCAACGACCTGCATCGCCACGTTCGCATCCACGCCAAGCAGAGAGCAGGCCATGGGGATAAGGAGCAAGGAGCCACCGGGCACGCCCGACGCGCCGCACGCGCCAAGGGTAGCCACAAGGCAGAGCAGGATGGCGACGAAAATGTTGACCTCCACGCCCATCGAGAAGGCGGCCGCAAGGCTCATGACCGTGATGGTGATGGCCGCGCCGTCCATGTTGATGGTGGCGCCGAGCGGGATGGCGACGGAATAGTATTCGGGATCAAGGCCGAGATCCGCGCACAGCTTCATGTTCACGGGGATATTGGCGGCGGAGCTTCTGGTAAAGAAGGCCTGAATGCCGCTTTCCTTCAGACAGCGAAGCACCAGCGGATAGGGGTTTTTCTTCAGGAAGAGGAAGACAAGGAAGGGGTTGATCACAAGCGAGGTGACGAGCATACAGCCAACGAGCAGAAGCACAAGGCGGCCGTAGTCCACGAAGATCTCCATGCCCAGCTCGCTGACCGAGGTGAACACAAGGCCCATTACACCGAGGGGGGCAAGCTGAATGACCCAGGAAACGATCTTACCGACCGCATTCGAGAGGTCGGCCATGACCTCCTTGGTCTTATCGTTTGCCATGGTACGCAGGGCAATGCCCAGCATGATCGACCAGAAGAGAATGCCCACGTAGTTGCCGTTCATGATGGCGGAAACGGGGTTCTGCACCACGTTCGAGAGCAAGGTGGAGAACACCTCACCAAGACCCGTGGGGGGCGTGTAGCCGTCCGGCTTGTCCGCAAGCGGAATGGTGAGCTTGAAGATAAAGCTGGCAAAGACCGAGATGACCGCCGCCAGCACAGTGGTACCCATATACAGCGTAATGACGCGCGCGAAGCGGGATTTGAGGTTTTTGCCTGCCGAAGCAAGGGCGGAGGTGATGAGAATGAAGACGAGCACGGGTGCGATCGCCTTCAGTGCCCCTGCAAAGAAGCTGCCGAACATGCCGATAAAGGATGCCTCGGGCACAAGCAGGGCAAGGATCACG
>JAGBZZ010000296.1 GCA_017652965.1 Clostridia bacterium
ATTCCTACACTCACATCGTAGGTACCAGCGGCGGCAACACGGACGATATGAGAGAGGCCATCCGCATGATGAACTCCGGCAAGATCAATCCCGCTGCCATGGTAACGCACATCGGCGGTCTGGATGCCGTGGTTGAAACCACCCTGAACCTGCCCAACATTCGCGGCGGCAAAAAGCTCATCTACAACCAGATCAGCCTGCCTCTGACCGCCATCGACGATTTTGCCGAGCTGGGCAAGACCGATCCCATGTTTGCAAAGCTTGCCGAGCTGGTCAAGGCCAACAACGGTCTCTGGAGCGGCGATGCTGAGAAATTCCTGCTGGCCAACGCCAAGAAGCTGAACTAAGGAGGCGCGCATGAAAGCAGTAATGTACGGCGGCGGTAACATCGGCCGCGGCTTCATCGGTATGCTTCTTTCCGCTTCCGGATTCGAAGTGCAGTTCGTGGACGTGGTGGATGCGGTCATCGAGACCCTCAACCGCGACCATACCTATCCCGTTCGCATCATTTCCAGCGAAGGACACGAGGATATTGACGTAAAGAACGTTTCCGCCGTGGACGGCAAGGATCCCGCCGCCGTGGCAGAAGCCATTGCCAACGCCGATATCATGGCGACCGCCGTGGGCGTGAACGTGCTGAAGTTCATCATCCCCAACATTCTGGCCGGTCTCCGCCTGCGCAAGGAAAGAGGCCTTCCCCCCTTCAACATCATCATCTGCGAGAACCTGATGGATGCCAACCACGTCATCGAAGGCATGCTCAAGGAAAAGATGACCGAGGAGGAAAAGGCTTGGATGGACGAGAACGTGGGTCTGGTGGAGGCTTCCATCGGCCGCATGGTTCCCGTGCAGACCGACGAAATGAAGGACGGCAACCCCATGCGCGTTTGCGTGGAGAAATACGGCTTCCTGCCCGTGGATAAGGACGCCTTCAAGGGCGAGATCCCCGCGATCCGCAACATGGTTCCCTTCTCTCCCTTCGATTTCTATCTGAAGAGAAAATTGTACGTGCACAATATGGGTCACGCCACCTGCGCGTACCTGGGCGACCTTTTGGGTCTGGAGTACATTTATCAGTCCATCGACCGCGATGAGGTCTATCTCATCGTTCGCGGTGCCATGGAGGAGAGCGCCCGCGCCCTCTCCAAGAAGTACGGCGTAGCTCTGGAGGAGATCCTCCTGCACATCACCGACCTTCTGAACCGCTTTACCAACGCCGCATTGAAGGACACCTGCAAGAGAGTGGGCGGCGACCCCGCCAGAAAGCTCTCCCCCGCAGACCGTCTCATCGGTTCCTCCTCTCTGGCGCTGGAGGTGGGCGTTACCCCCGCTTACATCGCCATCGGCGCGGCCGCCGGCCTGCACCGTTACCTGAACGAGGTAGAGGGCATGACCCAAGACGCAGCCTGTGCCGCAACCGTTCTGGAGGGCCACTGTGGTCTTGCCAAGGGCGGTCAGCTTGAGACTATGATTCTGGCCATGTACGGCATGATCCTTGAGGGCAAGTCCCTCGGCGAGATCCGCCGCTCTGCCGATAAGATCGTAGCCGAAAGCCTCGGCGGCGTTATCTAAGCAAAAAAAGAAAAAAACAGACCGAAAATTTTCGGTCTGTTTTTTGTTTTAAGCCGACGGTATTTTCTCGGATCTTGTGGGGCTCGTCACAGGGCAAAGCCAAGCAGTAAGCCCCAGGCCAAGCCGTAATAGCTGACAACGGCCACCAGATCGTTGACCGTGGTAATAAGCGGCCCCGAGGCAACGGCAGGATCCACGCCGAAATGCTGCAGTACAATGGGAATGGTCGCACCGGTGAAGCCGGAAATCATCATGGCAAAGCACATAGCACCGCCCACACAGCCCGCCACGGACAAGGAAAACGCCACGTCGTTTGCACCGAACAGCAAATAGCCAGCTACAATGGCAAAGGAAATCATACCGATGATCCATCCGTTAAACAACGAAACGCGCGTTTCCTTGCCGATCATTTTGACGCGACCGCCAAGCGTCAAGGTCGTGTCCGCTCCCAGCGATCGCACCGTGACGGCCAGCGACTGCGTACCCACGTTTCCCGCCATGCCCAAAATCAAGGATTGAAAGGAAACGATCATGGGAAGCTGTGCAATAACGTTCTCGAACAGATCCACCACCGCCGAAACGGCAAGCCCGAGAAAGAGCAGGATCACCAGCCACGGAATGCGCTTTTTCAAGCTGGCAAAAAGTCCCTCGCCCTCTTCCTCCTCGGCGCCCAATGCGGCGAGCTTGGCATAGTCGTCTCCCATGGTTTCGTCAATGAGCTCGGCAATGCTGCTTGAGGTGATCACACCCACGAGCTTTTTCTCATCTGCCGTAAGAACGGGAAGGAGAAGCTCGGAATACCCTCTCACGCGCTCGATATTTTCATCGATCCTCTCGGTATCCAGCACGTAAGGGAAGGAGGTGTAGATCAGGTCCTCTAAGAGATCCGTGCTTCTGGCAACGATCAGCTCCTTTAAGTCGATGGCTCCGTAAAAGGAGCCATCCTCCGCCGTGACAAAAATTTTATGAATGTTATCGTTTTCGGCCGCCAGCGAAACCAATTCCTTCATGGCCCCTTTTACGGTCAGGCCGCGTTCGATGGCAATGTAGTTTGTGCTCATGCGGCTACCGAACACCTCATCAGAGTAAGAGCCAAGCAGGCGGATCTCTTCCTTGACCTCATCGTCCTCCATGAGCTCAAAAACTTCCTCGCGCACGGCTTCGTCCAGATCCTCCAGCACCTCAAGGGCATCGTCGGCATCCATGTTTTCGATGATGTCCGCCATGGCATCCGGTTCGATTTCGGAAAGATACTCCGCCGCATCGTCGAGGAAGGCCACGATGCTTGCCGCCGCTTCGTAGCCGATGGCAGACAGTAACCGTCCCCGTTCTTCACGTGTCAGCTCATCCAGAACGCTGGCAATATCATAGTCGTGGTAGTCATCCAGCGCGGTGCGCAGTGCCTGTGCCGAGCAATCACTGCGGATAAGGGACAAAATCCGTTCGCGGTAATTTCTCTTTTTTTCCTCCACGCGATCTCCTCCCTTTCTAATTTTTCCATAATCTTCTCACATGAACCTATCGAACCAAAGGCGCAATTCCTCCTTCATCACGGGAATCACCTTATGGCCCAAGCCCTCGATGGGGCGAAATTCTCCCCAGCAGCCGCCGCGGCGCACGGAGCGGATAAATTCCTCCGTCATGACGGGGGAAACGACCTCGTCCTCCATG